>JAIFNJ010000092.1 GCA_020047835.1 Bacteroidota bacterium | reverse complement strand
AAACTATTGACAATGACTTACCTTTAGAAGAAGGAACTCCAACCTTTGGCTACCATTCAGCAAAAGAAGAAGGTGTGCGTTTGGCATCCACTATATATGAAGATGCCCGAACTAGCGGTAACTGGTTTGTTGTTTCAGCAATGGGTCGCGAAGCCGGACACTTGGCATTTGGAATTGGCACCGCTTGCCATTACCCAATGATTATTATTCCTGAAATGTTCAACAAAACCAAAATTAGCTTCGATAAAATAATTAAACTGGTAATTTCATCCATGGTTAAACGCCGGATTATGGGCATCGATTATGGTGTAGCAATTATCAGCGAAGGAGTATTTCATTTTTTGAGCGAAGAAGAAATAATAAACACCAAAATAAATTTTACTTACGATGAACACGGTCATCCAGAATTAGGAAATGTAAGTAAATCGCACATTTTTAACATGCTTACTCAGCAGGAATTAAAAAAACACCGCATAGTTACTAAAAGCCGTCCTAACGAATTAGGATATGAATTGCGTTGCTGCCGACCAAATGCCTATGATTTGAATTATGCAACCCGCTTAGGTTTGGGGGTTTTTAAATTATTCCAAGCTGGCAAAACTGGTTGTATGGTTACTGTTAGCCGCAAAGGCGATATTACTCCATTATTTCTGAAAGATGTGGAAGATGAAAAAGGAAAAGTAAAACCAAGACTAGTTAACATTGATTCAGAAAATGTGCAATTGATTTATAGGAATAACCTGCATTATATTACTAAATCGGATTATAGTGCAGCTAAAAAGTTTCTAAAAGATCCGGAAGAATTCGATTTCTTTAAGATTCTTGGATGGGAACAATAGAAAACTAATTTTCAAAACCGGCTCATTGAGGCCGGTTTTTTTTTGCCCAATTTAGTCCTTCAATAATTAATTAGTGTTCAACGATTCAATGAATGAATATATTTTATACCTTAGTAAGCATACTAAATTATTGATTTCTATTCATTTAAAATCCTTGAGCTATGTCGAACCAAACTTACAAAGGTACCATTGCCATACTTACCGGTGGTGGTGATGTTCCCGGATTAAACCCCGCTATACGGGCTATTACAATTCGGGCTTTACGCGAAGGATACCGGGTATTGGGCTTTCGTCGAGGATGGGCAGGACCTATCAGTATTATCCGCGATAAAAAAGCAGACAATACCCCTTTTGTAATTGAACTTACTGAAGAAATAGTTAATAGGGCAGGTAGAACCGGTGGAACATTTTTGCATACCTCACGAACCAGACCCAGCCATGTAAAGAAAGATGAAATACCAGAACACCTGCGCCAGAAATATACCAATGAATTAAACGATTTGACTCCGGAAGTTCTGAATAATTTGGAATTTTTAGGTATTAATTATTTAATCCCTATAGGTGGAGATGACACGCTGAGCTATGGTGTTCGACTTTATTCTGAAGGGGTTAAAGTGGTAGACCTGTGTAACACGAACTATTAGTTTAGTAAATAACTTGCGGACTTCGGCCGGATCGCACGAAAGATTTTTAATCATCGAAGTTTTTGGACGATATGCCGGATATACAGCGCTGCTTCCAACCATGGCTGGTGCAGCCAATCGATGTGTTATTCCAGAATACAAATTCAATATTGAGCATTTGACAGAATTAATGGTACAAGATCGCAACGCCAGTTCCAGTAAATATTCAGTGTTATTGATATCCGAAGGAGCCACTTTTTTAGGATTAGAAGAAATGATGTACACCCACCAAACAACCGATGCTTATGGGCACAAAAAACTAGGCGGTGTAGGTCAAATTGTTGCCGATAGGATTAAAGTACTGGCACCTAAATACAATAATGGACATGCCATTAATTACATTAGCCAAAACCTAGGATACATGGTCCGTGGTGGTGACCCCGATGCTATGGATTCAATAGTTCCTATGGCTTACGGAAATTTAGCACTCGACTTAATTCTTAAAGGAATTCATGGTCGGCTTGTAATTCTGCGCAATGGCAGGTACGATAACGCCCCATTGGAGGTAGTTACCGCATCAAAGAAAACCGTTGATATTCAGCAGTTTTACAATACTGATAGATTAAGACCTCAATACAATTCATTTGAAATGAAACCTACCTTTATAATGACAGGAGGGTAAATTTCATTTGGTCATGAACGAATGGGCTAATGAACTATATGTAACCGGCTACTTTATATGATGCCATTCCAAAAAGCTCATGAATGAATGCATTCCAATTAAAAAGCGTGCGGGCGTTTGGCACAAATAAATCTTCAATTCCAAACCTTCGACTGCCTGAGTATTGATCAGCCGGATAAATGTCGCAATTCAAACCTACTTTTTGAAAGCAGAGTTCGGCTCTTCGCATGTGCATTGCCGATGTTATCAGGAGTAAATTCGAATGCGGATGATTTTGAAGTAATTTAGCCGTATAAACAGCATTTTCATGGGTATTTCTCGAATTTTCTTCCGTAAGAATATCTTCTGCAGGAATCCCAATTTTCACTAAAAAACCTTTAAGCAAAACCGATTCTACGGTATCTTTAGCAAAAAATTCAGCGGCGCCACCTGCTATAATAATCTTTTTAATACGCCTTTCTTTATAAAGTCGAACAGCCTGCCATATACGGTCGCTACTTTGCAAGAAATTTATTTGCCCGGTTTCTGAATTATACCAAACCATACCCGCCAATACAATACCATAATCATACTGCGTTAAAAGCGCCCCATCATCAGGAGCTTCTCTTTCCCATTTAGTTAATAATTCATTCAAAATAAATTTATTGGAAAAAACCAATAAACAACTAATTGCAGCTATGGTTAGCAACTTTTTTAAATGGCTTTTTTTTACAAAATAAGCCGCTATTAATAAACCTAAAATCCAAACTATCGGATTAATTAATAAGCCCAGAATTTTTGAAAGGACATAAAACATAGGATTATTCTCTAGTTTGAAATAAATGAAGCTCTTTTGATAATCCTAATATTTTGAAGGCAATTAATCATCATTTCAAAATTCAGCCGTTAACTAATGCTTCCGTTAGGTTAATTTCTTACTTCTGCCTCATGTAAATTGACATAGGAACCCCGGTAAAATTATAAGCTTCGCGAAGTCTGTTTTCAAGATACCTTTTGTAAGGCTCTTTTACATATTGCGGCATGTTGCAATAAAACGCAAATTGAGGTGTAAGGGTTGGCAATTGAGTTACATACTTAATTTTTATGTGTTTTCCTTTAACTGCGGGAGGAGCATAATTTTCCATCGCCTCAGCCAAAAATTCGTTTAATTGCGATGTGGAAATTCGTTGCTTACGATTGACATATACTTCCATTGCCGTTTCAATTGCCTTAAAAATGCGTTGCTTGGTAAGTGCCGATATAAAAAGAATGGGAACATCGGTAAATGGCATCAGTTTTTCTTTTACCATTTCAATGTATTTTTCCATTGAATGGGTATCTTTTTCCACTAAATCCCATTTGTTGATTAACACCACAATACCTTTGCGGTTTTTTTCAATCAAGTGGAAAATATTCACATCCTGCGCTTCAACACCGCGTTCGGCATCAATTAAAAGCAAGCAAACATCGGATTCTTCAATGGAACGAATGGCACGCATTACAGAATAAAATTCAATATCCTCGCTTACTTTGGTTTTTTTACGAATACCGGCTGTATCAATAATTATGAATTCGTGGCCAAATTTATTGTAATGCGTATTAATAGAGTCACGGGTAGTACCAGCTATTTCAGTAACAATATTCCGTTCCTGATCTAGTAATGCATTTACCAGCGATGATTTTCCGGCATTGGGTCGCCCAACCACTGCAATTTTAGGAATTTCAATTTCATCTTCGCTGGGCGCAATTTTATCAAAATGTTGCACAATTTCATCGAGTAATTCTCCGGTTCCTGAACCGTTAATTGATGAAACGGTAAAAACTTCACCAAGCCCCAATGAATAGAATTCACCTGATGCGTAGGCTCTTTCATGGTTGTCCACTTTATTTACTCCCAAAACCACTTTTTTACGCGATTTCCGTAAAATTCCGGCCACGCTAAGGTCTAAGTCAGTCACTCCATTGGTCACATCGGTAAGAAAAAGAATCACATCGGCCTCATCAATGGCAAGCATAACTTGTTTGGCTATCTCTTCTTCAAAAACATCCTCGGAATTGGTAATATAACCACCCGTGTCAATTACTGAGAACTCAATTCCGTTCCATTCGGCCTTACCATAATGCCTATCGCGGGTAACACCTGCCGTTTCATCAACAATTGCTTTTCTCTCTTCAACAAAACGGTTAAATAGGGTTGATTTTCCCACGTTGGGACGTCCTACTATTGCTAAAATATTTGCCATAATTACTTGTTGTTTTGCGCAAGTGGTTAATTAGTTTTTGCGCTACTTAATTCATTTTACTATTCGTAACCAAAATATTTAAGATTTTGGTCTTTATCGCGCCAGTCTTTCAGCACTTTAACATGCAAGGCCAGAAAGACTTTCTTTTCAAAAAAAGCTTCAATAT
The DNA here is from genome assembly GCA_020047835.1 of Bacteroidota bacterium. GTDB lineage: Bacteria > Bacteroidota > Bacteroidia > Bacteroidales > SZUA-534 > GWE2-40-63. The sequence goes on along the minus strand of JAIFNJ010000092.1, from coordinate 14,963 downwards.
CCAACCGCGCCATGGTTCCTGTTTTTTTGAGTCCAGCACCTTTATGTCCAATCAAGATTCCTTTTTGTGAATCGCGCGAAACATAAATTTGAGCTCGAATGTGTATAATGGTTTCCTCTTCTTTAAATTCCTCTACATTCACTTCGCATGAATATGGAATCTCTTTGGAATAATTCAGAAATATTTTTTCGCGGATGATTTCCTGAACAAAAAAACGCTCTGTTTTATCAGTAAGCTCATCTTTTGGAAAATAAGGAGGACTCTCGGGTATCAGTTCAATAACTCGTTTAAACACGTTTTCGATATTGAATTTTTCCAATGCCGAAACCGGAAATATTTCTGCTTTTGGAAGTATGGTTTTCCATTTATCAACCAGCGTTTCTAGAATGTCTTGACGGGTTAAATCAATTTTATTAATTAGCAAAAGAATGGGCGATTCGCTTCGCTTTATTTTGTCGATATAATCCATGTTTTTTTCAGGTGTTTCCACCACATCGGTAACATACAAAATAACGTCGGCATCGCTGATTGCCGTATCAACAAACTTCATCATGCTCTGCTGCAGCTTGTAGTTTGGCTTTAAAATGCCAGGTGTATCGGAATATATCAACTGAAAATCTTCCCCATTAACAATACCCATAATACGGTGCCGGGTAGTTTGAGCCTTGCTGGTAATGATAGAAAGCTTTTCGCCTACAAAAGCATTCATTAACGTTGATTTACCAACATTCGGATTTCCAATAATATTAATATAGCCGGCTTTATGCGTCATGAGTGAAAAATTTTTGCAAAGATACGGTTAGAGGAGGTCACTACAAAATATAAACGATACTTAAGTTCGAAATAGATTCAGTTCGTATTTTTTTATTATCTTGACATACTGGAAGAAATGCCAGTAAAATCACATTTTATTGCCAGTTTATTGACGGGTAGGGTAACTAATCACTTAAATTAATTGTTAAAATTAATTTTGGTTTTAATGTTATTTGCAAGGTTCAAGGTGTCACTATTTAACGATGTTTTACTATGGATTTTAAAAGTGCTAATTATACAGAACCCAAATTGACCGGACTGTATCGATTTTTTTGCTGGTGTTCCGGAGGCCGTCTCTATTTATTAAAAAAATGCCCTACCGATTACAATGTGTTTTTTGGAATTGGCATGATTGTATTCTTAACAGGAATAATGGCTTCACTTTCCGGAAGTTACGCATTTTTTACCATTTTCAAAGACCCCTATCTTTCCCTAGCTTTTGGACTTTTTTGGGGCATACTAATCTTCTTTTTCGATTGGTATTTGGTAGCAAGTTTGCGCAAAGAAAACCAAGTATTTAAAGAAATTCTTACCGCCTCACCCAGGATTGTATTAGCACTATTTCTGGCCATTGTAATTTCTCGTCCGCTGGAGCTAAAACTATTTGAGTCGGAAATTAATGGTCAGATAGAGAAAATGAGCCAGATAAAATATAATGAGTTTAAAGATATCGTTGGAACCAGCTTTACTGAAATGGAGCAATTGCAAAAGCAGAATTCTGATTTTCAGCGAACAATTGATAATCTATTGTTACAGCGAACCCAGTTGTTTGATTTGCTTGTGGCAGAGGCCGAAGGACGCAGTCCAATAGCCAAGGTAGGGAAAGGATCGGTATATCGTGAAAAAAAGGTGGAGTACGACCGGGTAAATGCAATTTATGAAGAGGAAAAAGCACGATTGTATCCCATTATTGAAGCCAACAATCAACGACTGGCAATACTTACACAAAGCAAAGAGATTCATCTTAATTCGGGATTGGGAACGTTAAAAAAGGCAACCGGTTTTCTGGCTCGACTGGAAGCCTATAACCAATTGGGTGAAGAAAATAAGGGAATAAAATATACCGGATGGTTTATTTTGTTCTTATTTATTTGCATTGAAACAGGACCTATGTTTGTAAAACTCATATCGCGGCGCGGAGCATACGACGAATTATTTAATTTGGAAGAAGCAAAAGTAATGGCTCCTTCACAACAAGAGTTGGTTCAAATTGCTGAAAAAAACCGCCGAATTATCGAGTCTGAAAAAATGAAAAGCAATGCCCGATTGGCTGAAGAAATTGAAAATAGCAAAGACTTTGCTCGAATGATGATGGAGGCCCAAGCAGAAATTGGCCGGGAAAAAATAAAACGATGGAAACAACAAGAACTAAATAAAATTAACAACGACCTTGATGATTATAAGCCTACAATTGATGAGCTTATTGAAGAAGCCCGGGTATTAATGAAACCCAATTAACCGATAACTTGTTTTTTTACTTCAACATATTCAAATGGAAAATCAACTACTTCAGAAAGTTCTTTTCCCACCTCAAGCATATCATCGTCGTGCTGATTGAAATACCAATCAATTCTAAGATTTATTCCATTCAAATGAAGTTGATTGATTAAAACTAAAATATCAAGAATAAATTTTGCGGAAGAGGAATTGAAATAATCCAATTTGAATTTAAAAATGATTGGATTAGTAGCATGTTTCTCAACCTCAACAGCAGCTTTAGTATCACGGAATTTTTCCAACCAATTTATAATTGGCATGTAAAAATCTCTCACATCTTCAGGTCTGGAACAACCTTGAAACTCAAAATTATTATTTCTAGAGTCTAATACTACTTTTGGTGTAGATGTGGTTTCTTTAATAATTAATGATTCCATGTTTTTAATTTTTTTGGGCACATTTTAATAACGATAGCTCAAGGATGAAAAATACTAATTCTGAACCCTCCTGAATAAATTTATAGTTGATTTTTTGACCTGAGTTTCGAGCCATTTCAATAATTCCTAAGCCGGCTCCACCTTTATCGGAAATACGAGCTTTAGCAATGGAAGATCGATACAATTGATTTAACCCATCACGATTCAATGAATTTACCTCATCAATTTTTTGAGATATCAATTCCGCATTACTTTGTTTAATATAATTGCAAACTGTAATTAAAAATTGATTGTTTTGCAATAGCAAATTCATCTCCAATGGATAGTGGTTTCTGTTTACACCAACAGTGATTCTATGTTTCACACTATTCTCCAAACTCTCAACTAATATGGAATACAACCGTTTTTGAACAACTAAATCCAATTTCATTGAATCCAATTCTTGCTTGGCTCTATTCAACAAACTTTCGATAATTTCAAAAGTCAATTCCCCTTGAAACGAAATGATATTTTGTGCTGAAACTTGGAACATTAAATGGGTTAATTTCAGGTGCAAGCTACAAAACAATTTTTGAATTCTAAAATTTTCCTACTATTAGCTGTAACTTCCTCTTTTTAGCATAACTACTTCCTTTTCATTTAAAAAGCGCCATTTTCCGCGCGGAAGATTCTTTTTAGTTAGCCCTGCATAATAAACCCTATCTAGTTTTTTAACTTTATAGCCCAACTGTTCAAACATTCTGCGAATTACCCGATTAGCACCGGAATGAATTTCGACCCCAATTTCATGTTTATCTTCCGGATTGCAATAAGTAATTTCATCCACTTTAATTTTGCCATCTTCCAACTCAATGCCGTCGTACAGTTTTTGTAAGTCTTCCTCAGTAGGAATGCGATCTAAAGTTGCCTGATAAATTTTCTTCTTATTATTCCTTGGGTGCGACAAAAAATCAGCCAATTCGCCATCGTTGGTTAACAACAACAAACCGGTGGTGGCTTTGTCCAATCGGCCTACCGGATAAACCCGTTCTTTACAACCATTTCGGATTAAATCAATTACTGTGTTTTTTGCATGTGGATCTTCAAGCGTAGTCACGTAATCTTTGGGTTTGTTTAAAAGTATGTAGGTCATTTTTTCGGGCATGATGGGTAAATCGTTAAATTTTACTACATCGCCATAAAGCACCTTGGTTCCCAATTCCACCACAATTTTTCCGTTGATAGAAACCACTCCGGCAGCAATATAAGTATCAGCTTCGCGGCGACTGCATATTCCCGCATTAGCCAAATACTTGTTTAACCGTGTTTCGTCGGATGTTTTTAGAGGGTTTGATTTCACTTTGGGCTTTATTGTATCATTCTCTCCTTTCGGTTTTCTTTCAAACCCTTTGTTGCTCTTCTTTCCTCTTGGTTGGTCGTCGTATTTCCGTGTAGGTTTTTCGCCATGCGATTCATCTTTCCTTTTTCCGGGTGCCGCACTGTGGAATTCTTCCCGCTTTTTTCCAGTTGACGCACTGTTTGAAACGGCTCTTTTGCTGCTTGACTTTTCACTCCGGGGATCGTCCCTGCGCTTACTTTTCTTTTCACCTCTAGGAGCTTCTGCCTTCTTGCCTCGCTTTTCCATTTCTTCTAATTTTATTTGCTTAAATTTTTTTATCGTGTTATTTTGAGCTGATGGTATTATACGGTAATTAATTCGTAGTCTAAATTCCCAAGTCCTATTTTCTGAGCATGTTTTAATCCAGCCAACCAATCGGTTTCAGGGTGAGCCATTTTAAATTTGTCAACACCCACTGAATCGTGAAAGTGATCGTGTTTTATTGCCACCCTTGATTGTGCTTGCAATGGAGCTTGCATAACCAAATCAGCGCAAGCTTTATCCAAAGCTACCGGATCAGTTGAGGCAGCTATACCAATATTGGGGGTAAGCGGATAATCGTTAAAACCCCAGCAATCACAATCGGGTGACACATCCATAATAAAACTTATATGAAGTGCTGGTTTGTTTTTCAGAACCGCAAAAGCATATTCCGCAATTTTTTCATTCATCAGTACCGATGCATTTTCCCAAATTCGTAATTAATGATGGCTTTTTTATCGGCCGATAAGTGAACGGCATCGTGAGCGCATTTAGTAACACATATATTGCAGCCGGTACAATTATCGGTTTGTATCCGAGGTTTTGAAGTGGAATGGAGCACTAACTTTCCTCCTACTGATGCTGCACCCATTCCCAGATTTTTTAGTGCACCACCAAATCCAGCCATTTCGTGTCCTTTAAAATGATTCATTGAGATTATGATATCAGCCTCAGCAACTGCCGCACTAATTCGTGCAGTTTGACAATGGGGTTGATCAATTTCAATTTCATGTTGTTCGGTTCCTTTTAACCCATCGGCAATAATTATTGGACAACCTACTACCACTTCAGTAAAGCCATTTTGGGTTGCGCTCAGCAAATGATCCACAGCATTCGACCGTTTGCCGGAATACAGCGTGTTGGCATCCGTCAAAAAAGGTTTTCCTCCTGCTTTTTTTACTTTACCCACCACTTCGGCAGCATAATTGGGCCGAATGAAAGCCATATTGCCGGGTTCTCCAAAATGAATCTTGATGGCAGTAAATTTATGTTCAAAAACAATGGAATTAAATCCTGCCATATCTATGAGTTTACTGAGCTTTTGCAGTAAGTTCATCTTTGGATTGGCTCGCAAATTGGTAAAGAAAACTTTTGAAGTGGCCATGTGTTTTTTAATTATTTTGCAAAGAAACCATAAAAATACAACATAAACCAACAGCAAGCGAAATGGGGAGTTTTTATTTTAACCCTTAATCCGCAAGAAAATATTTTTTTGAGGATTCGAATAATAAAATCAAGCCTTTCCAGTTTCGAAAAGCTCACTTTTAAGGAGTTTTTCAATATCAGGGTTAACCTCACTATACGCAAGCATTTCATTCCCTGTAGGCATTCATGTTGCGGAATTAAGGATATATTAAAAAAAAAGCTGCCTAATAAGCAGCTTTTTTAACAATTCTTTATTACATTTTTGTATAATGCATTTCTACACTAATAGTGCCATACTCATCAGTCTCAGAGAGCGTAATAATAAGCAGGTTACCATCAATTTTGCCTGTAACAGATTCACCATCACTGGTAACTGTAACATTAGCTCCGTCTTGCGTCCAAGTTCCTTCATTCGAACCATCAACATAGAATTTACCATCGGCTTTAAATTCAATCACCTCATACATTTCGTTTTCTTGTAAATCGGCTTTTGTTTTATACTCCACATTAATTGCCAGACCCAAATAATTGCCAGACATTTTAGCATAAGTAGTTTCATACTTATTTCCTGACACACTGTCTTCTTCATCTTTGGAGCAAGATACAGCTATAGCTGCTATAGCCAGTCCTAAAAGCAAAAATCTCATTTTTTTCATGGCTTAATTTTTTAGTTAAAAATTGAAATTAAATATAAGAATAAATATTACCATTTCAAATAGCACTTTAAACTTACTGTAAATCAAAATTATAAGCTTTTGGAGTGTTATTCTTAATAGTTTTAAATTCCAGTTATCTACTACTGCTTGATTGATTAGCACAATTCGTTTAATACCACAATATGTTATAAAAACAGCTGTTTCTCCGCTGCTACGGCAAAGATAACAAAGTAAAGGCAAGCCATTTTCTGATGACGGTATGGCAAGGCTGATTAAAATAAAATGTCTTTTATGTCACTCAAGATAATTCCTTTTGTATTGGGAGTTCCGTTTTTATTTCATGATTCATAGCAATTCACTGTATTTGGTTCGCATCAAGTTCAAAGTTTGTTTTGATTCGTTGATTGTAGTAACAAATCTGCTCCATTTAACTTAATTGCATATTAAGGGGCAATTACAAAGCTTTTTTTAAACTAAAAATCAGTATAGGAATGAAGGTTAAAAAAAAATGAATTAAATTAGCAGAAATCTATAAGAGCAACTTAAAAATTAACTAACACTAAAACAGCTATGAAAACTAGAAACCTAAATTTGTTTGCTGCAATGTTAATGACAGTAATTCTGTTAATAGGTTGTAATCAAAGCGCAAAACAGGAAACCACAACAACAGAATCGGTATCCGACACTAATTTGCTTAATCAGGATATTAAACCTGAAATTTCAAAAATATTGAATCAATTTCCTACTCCTTTTGAAGTTGCCACAATGGTTGAAAAAGCAAAAGCTGGTTTTATTTTCGACCTGACCAATCCGGTTGAGAACTTGGATAAATATATAACTGAACAAGCAAAGGCCTTATTCCTTGGAGTATATGGCGCCGACCTTTCATATGCAGCTGTTTATAATCGTTCCGAAGAAATTAATAAATTGATGGAATGTACCAGCAAATTAACCGATGATCTTGGAATGGCTGGAATCTACAATGAAGAGTTGGTGGAAACTGTGAAAAATAATTACAACAATAAAGAATCATTAGTTGCCACATTCACGAAAGTTTTTGATGAAACCAAGAGTTTTTTATCGAAAAATAACAAAGACAAAGTAAGCGTATTTATTGTTACCGGAAGTTTTGTGGAAACCATGTACATTGTTACCAGTTTAAATATGACCGCGAAAGACAATCGGGAACTCACAAAAATAATTTTTGATCAGGAACCCAATCTTGACAAACTTATAAGCATTCTCGATTCGTATTCATCGGATGAAGCAATAAAAAAACTAGCAGAACCCTTGACAAAACTTAAAGGGTTTTATGCAAATAATCCGGCAAAAGCAAATGAAGGACTATCCTTTGAGAAAGCAAGTGAATTAAAAAATTTGGTTGAAGCAGCAAGAGTTAGTTTAGTCAATTAAAGATAGTTGTGACTATCATAAACATTCATAGCACCGTTAATCATAATTAGAATGGGTTTTGACTATAGTTTCCTATTAAGTTAAATTTTGCAATTTAAAATGTATGTCAGAACCCATTCTCATTGCCTTGGTACAGTTATTTGCTATGGTAGCCGCATCAAGGCATCAAAAATTATCGGACAACACCCGTTTAATAATTGAAACCTACCTAAAGCAATACCTCAACAGCAAGGAGCTTGAGGAGTATCTGCTTCTTTACGATGAGCTATTTTCATTCCATTCCCTTGGCGATGCGAGCAATAAAACAGAAAGCTCGAATACGTTAAACAAAATGATGAAATTTTGTGATGGGATTGGTAAGGGGCTACAACAGAAAGATAAAATTATTGTTTTTATTAAGTTCATAGAATTTATTGAAGAAATAAATAAGACTGCTGGCACCGGCAGCATCGATCAAAAGGATTATGAAGTAGAGTTTTACCGGATTATCCGCTCCTCATTTAAGATATCGGATGACGAATACCGCTACCTATTCGGTTTTTTGCTTAACCCATTCAATAGCTCCATTGATGACGCTGACTTACTCATTATTGGCTCAGAGCAGGATTTAGAGGATAAGAAAAATAAAAAGATTATCCGCGAAAAACTGGAGGGAAGCATTCTGATTTTGCATTTAAAAAGCGTTGATTTATTGATTGGAAGGTATTTAGGAACCGATGATTTGTATTTAAATGGGCATTATATTCTACCGAACCAATCATTTATTTTGAATTCAGGGGCAATTCTAAAAAATCAGAAAATAGCTCCCATTTATTATACCGATATTGTGGCAGGGATGGTCAATCTGCATCATCAGGTACATCTTCAATTTACTGCACAAAACATTGGTTTTTCGTTTAAAAACAGTCAGAATGGGATTCAACCTTTTTCCTTTAGTGCCGAATCGGGTGAACTGGTTGGCGTTATGGGTGCCAGTGGTGCCGGAAAATCCACCTTGCTCAGTTTATTGAACGGCACGCTGGGGCTTCAACAAGGGAATATTGCCATTAACGGCCATGATCTGGAACTGGAAAATGAAAACCTAAAACGCATTATAGGCTATATTCCACAAGACGATTTACTGATTGAGGAACTTACCGTTTTTCAGAACCTTTATTTCAATGCAAGGCTCTGTTATAGCGGATATTCCCCATATAAACTTACCCGCGTTATATTAGAAGCGTTAAACGATGTGGATTTATCGGGCATCCGCTATTTGGTGGTTGGAAGCCCATTAAACAAAGTCATTAGCGGAGGCCAACGCAAAAGGCTTAATATTGCACTAGAACTTATCCGTGAACCTTTTGTCCTCTTTGCCGATGAACCTACTTCTGGACTTTCGTCCATGGATTCGGAAATGGTGATGCTGCTACTGAAAGAACAAACCCTGAAAGGGCGGCTTGTAATGGTTAACATCCATCAGCCATCGTCAAACATTTTTAAACTGTTCGATAAACTGTTGATTCTGGACAAAGGCGGATTCCCGATTTATTATGGGAATCCCATTGATTCCATTACCTATTTCAAATCGGCAAGCAACTATGTGAACCCAACCGATAGTGAATGTTTGAGTTGTGGCTATGTAAACCCCGAGCAGCTTTTTCAAATTACCGAGGCCAAAACTATTAGCAAACACGGCAAAGTAACCAATCAGCGCAGTTCGTTACCCGAAGATTGGTATAATTTATTTAAAAAGAATATCCAACCTAAGCTACAGCCTATAGTTCAAAAGAATCCGTTGCCCGAAAACAATTTCAACATACCCAGTAAGCTCAAGCAGTTTTCTATATTTAGTTTGCGCAACCTGCTGATTAAAATCACCAATCGCCAATACATTTTGCTCAATTTGCTCGAAGCCCCATTTTTAGCCTTTATTTTAGCATACTTAACCCGTTACAGCATCGACCAACCCTATGTTTTTGGGCAAAACAAAAACATTATTGCCTACCTATTCATGAGCGTGGTAGTGGCGCTTTTTTTAGGTATGATGGTAAGTGCCGAAGAGATAATCCGGGACAGGAAAATACTCAAAAGGGAAGCTTTTTTACTATTAAGCCGATACAGTTATCTGAATTCAAAAGTGCTTTTTTTGTTTGCCCTTTCAGCCATTCAAACACTATTTTTTGTATTGGTTGGAAACCTTATTCTTGGCATTCACGGTATGATGTTCAGCTACTGGATCATTCTATTCTCAACTTCATGCTTTGCCAATTTGGTAGGACTGAATATATCATCGGGTTTGAATTCAGTGGTAAATATTTACATTTTAATTCCTTTTTTTCTGGTGCCCCAGATATTATTAAGTGGTGTAATTGTACCTTTCGATACGTTGAACAAGACTATCTCGCTAAGCGAATCGGTTCCGGTAGTTGGCGATTTAATGGCATCGCGTTGGGCTTTTGAGTCCATGGCGGTGGAACAATTTAAAAACAATGAATTTACAAAACCATTTTACCAATACGACAAGGAGTTATCGGATGATTCATACATAATTGGCTATTTAATACCAGCTATAAAATCGAAAGTGGATGAATGCCAACACAATTTGATGTTGAATAAAAAACCGGAACAGACTGATAATGATTTGACCTTAATAAAAGAAGAGATTCATAAACTGGAAATTTTTATTGGTTTTAAACCTGATGGATGTGCTTTATTTCTGACCAAAGAAACGCTAAATGATAATACCCGAAGGCAAACTCAGGATTATCTGGATTCCTTACAAAACTCATTTTCAAATCATCACAAAAGCATTTTTGCCCGCCGCGACAAAATGTATCAGAACTTAGCTCAAACTTTGGGGACCGATGGCGTTTATGCACTCAAACAAAAAAATTACAATGCATCATTAGCCGATTGGGTGCTGAATAAAAGAAATAGTCAAAATATTGTGTTTGGTGAAAAGGGTTTTACTCGGAAAAAGGATCCTGTTTACATGTATCCGACATCGAAAAATGGAAGGGCACATTTTTTTGCCCCTGTTAAAATTATTGGAAATTTTACCATTGATACATTGTGGTTTAATTTGGCCGCCCTATGGATAATGACTTTGGTTTTATATCTGATGCTTTGGCACGATACCTTAAGGAAAACCATCCAATATTTTGAGAATTTACCGTTATTCCAAAGCAAAAAGAGGTAACTAATTTGTAACGAATTTTAATTTAGGCAAGCCTGCATGGCTTCTTCTTTGGATGAAAAAACCTGAAAAATGCTTATGAACCCTGATATCTCAAATATTTCCTGAATGTTTTCCTGCAAATTGCACATTACAAATTTTCCGTTTATTTGGTTGAGTTTTTTTAGAGCCACCAAAAAAACACGCAACCCACTACTGCTCACATAATCTAAGTTAAGGCAATCAATGAGCAGGTTGTGGTTACCCTCTTGAATCATTTGGTTCAAATTGCTTTCGAGCGTTAAATAATTGGTGGTATCTAAACGTCCTTTAATCTCTACCACTGTTATCTTTTCCGTTTTTTTGATTGAAATCTCCATAGCGTAACTAGTTAATGCATTCAATAATATTTGGTAATCTGAACAACGTTCCATTCACCTCTTCGTTCATATTTTATCTCGTCAACCAGGGTTTTTAAAATATGAATACCCAAACCTCCAATTTTCCGTTCCTCGATAGAAGTATTTATGTCAACCTCACAGCCCGATTCCAGCAAATTAAAACTCTTGCCATCGTCGGTAACCTGTATGCAAATTCCTTTTTCCTGATTCTTTATTTCCAGGGTAATAACATGTTCTTTTTTGTCGCTGTAGGCGTAAAAAATTATATTCGAAACCACTTCTTCAATAGCCAAGTTTAGCTGTTTTGAAAGCTTGGGAAGTAACTTCCACTCCACGGATAAATTTTCAATTACCTCAGCCACATGCCTAATTTCAGTTAACTTATTAGGTATGCTTATGGTACAACAATCCGATGCTTGAGTCACTTTCACTTCAGTTATTGGGGTTATAAAACATTTGACACTTTATGTAACTAAAATCCTTCAAATTTATATTCATTCTCCGGTTTTACTCACTTTTAAATCAAAAATAATAAGGGTAATATCGTCGTCATAGGTTTCGGAGTCGTTTTTTTCCGACCACTTATGAATGGCGCTGATAATTAAGGCAATAGCTTTTTGAGGAGAAAGGTTTTTGGTTTCCTTAACAAGATCCATAAACCTAATTCGGCCAAAAGCCTCGTTGTCCGGATTTAAAACATCCAATAATCCGTCGGTGTATAAAAAAAGCCGATCACCCTTTACTAATTGAAAGGAGGCCTCTGTGTAATGGGTATCGGCATAAATCCCAATTGGAATTCCGGTTACCTTCACTTCAGTAACTTCATCAGTGATTCTCCGGTATAAAACCAATGGTGGATGGCCTGCTGAGGAATAAATGAGTTCATTCTTAATCAGATCTACCCCAAAATAGCCGGCTGTAATAAACTCGTTATTTAGCTGCCCCGATAAACTCCGGTTTATCTGCTCAAGAACCATGGCGGGTTGCTTGGTATAGCTGTATTGAGAATTGAATGCAACTTTTACCATGGATGCAATTAAAGCTGCCGAAATTCCATGGCCCGACACATCGGCAATAAGCACCCCAATATGCGATTCATCCTTCATTTGGTAATCGTAATAATCGCCACCAATTAATGCCATGGGTACGTAAGCGGAAGCAATTTCATAGGATTCCCCTTTGGGCGATTTCCCCGGTAAAATGGCATTTTGAATATTCCGTGCGGTTTCCAAATCCTGGTTAACAGCAATCAACTGTTTTTCGGTACGGGTAATTCGTCGGAACGCTACATAAACCAAACAAATGTTAAAAAAAAGATACGCCGGTTTGTCAAACGAAATTACATCGGGCAACCAATTCATTACGGCTAAGTTTTCGTAAAAGATAGCCACTAGGTAAAATCCCAGACCAGCTCCAATGATTTGAACCTCAATGTTTTTGCGCATCTTAGGCAGGAAGAGGTGTACAAAAAGGACTACGGCCGACAGCCAACCAAAAATAATGTTGGAGGTACCATAAATATCCTGACCAGGCGAGGTATATTCCGACACAATTTTAACAACTCCCTGAAATATAGAATAGACAAGTAACCAAAGAATCGACCACTTCCAGCCCCATCCGATAAAATACCGGACAAATAGGATAAAAGTAATAGGGATTATAGCCGCAATAATTGGCATGGTGTAAATCCAAAAATTGGGTGAAGGCAGTCCGGCAATCTGGATCAATGGATTGTCGTAAAGGAACTTAAACCCAAACGACAGGTTTAAGATGGCAAGATAGAGAATGAACCCTTCGACCCGTTTAATCCGGATTATAAAAATCAGCAAGGCCAAGAGCCCCAATACCATATACATAAAACCTAATAGAAATTGCCAGGTACTGGTGGTGGTTAGCTTTTGCAAATCATGTTCCGCATTGCCTACTTCCGAAAACAGGGCTTTAATCATATTTTTGTCCGCCTCGGTATAAACACAACCGGTTTTCTCGAGGGCCGAAAGACCAGAAAAGCCTTGAAATAAATAGGGTTCCAGATTTTTAGCTTCATCGAGATAGGCAGTGGCATTGGTAAAATCGTGGTATTGGTAATAAACAAGTGCCAAACCTAAATAGGCATCGGGATCTTCAGGGGCTAATTTCAGATAATTGGTAAAACAACGCACGGCTTTTGACAATTCATTGTGCCTTAAAGCGTCCCAACCTAAATTGCTTAAAAGATTTTGATAATCGGCATTCTTGCCCACACCCAAAAACATTTTAGGATTTTTAGGCATCAACCTTACATAATATACAAAATAACGGAATGCCGCAGCAAACTCCCGCCGTTTAAGAAATTCCCATCCCAGGTTCTTTACTGATGAAAGATAATCGGGATTCAGTTCCAGGGCTTTTTTAAAGTCGTTTAATGCTTTTGCCGATTGATTGCAAAAAGCAAAGGAATTGCCCCGGTAATAATAAAATTCGGATACATCGGGATCGATGAAAATAGCCCTCGAAAAATCCAAAATGGCTTCTTCATAGTCTCTGTCTTCATAATTATCTTTAGCCCGGCCTCCGTACCACCATGCCCCTTTGGTGCTGTCGATGGAAAGTGAATCAAAAACCTCCTGATTGCTTGTTATGGTAACAATTTCCGATTGAGCAGCAAAGCTTTCAGAACCAACCAAAAACAGGGCGGTGAATAGTACTATTCGAAAAAAAACAAATACTCTTTTTTTCTTACTCATTGAATCAAAATTGTCATAAAAACAATACTACCGGTTTGAATTCAAATATAAGAAATTATATGAAACAATGGTATTGAAAGTGGCAAATGCTTGTTGTTTGAAGTGCTGCAGGTATTACTAGCAAATTTGAATTGCTTTAATTTGGTTTTTTTGATTGAATTTTCATTAGTGCTCACTATCAATTAAAATACTATCGTGGCCCAGACACCAATGCTTTCGTGCGATTTCATCTCATGGTCAGTCAATTATAATAACATTATTTAAAACTCTCTGTTGAAAAATGTAATCTTTTGTTATACCCAATACTCAATATAATTCCATTTGTAAGGCTCATTCTCCAAATCTATATATTAAATTTAAGCTTCACAATTGAAAAGTTTTAGTTAATAGAGGCACAAGAGGATTCGTGTTTCAAGGGGATAGACAATCAACGTCAATAAAACTAATTCCCAATCCCTTTTTACCGTTTTATTGCTTTTATAAATTTATATCTTTGCGCATTCATTTGAAAGATAAATATATGACACTTATAAAGTCCATTTCGGGAATCCGGGGAACCATTGGAGGCAAGCCCGGCGAAGGGTTAAGCCCAGTTGACGTGGTGAAATATACCGCCGCTTACGGTGCTTGGGCCAAACAACAGGCAACGGGTAAAACCAAAATTAAGGTGGTGGTGGGCCGCGATGCCCGCATTTCAGGCGAAATGGTTTCGCAACTGGTAATTGCCACATTGGTGGGTTCGGGTATTGATGTCATCCACCTGGGATTGGCCGCCACGCCCACCGTGGAAATGGCAGTTACCGATTACAACGCCGATGGTGGTTTGATTCTTACTGCCAGCCATAACCCAAAACAATGGAATGCACTGAAACTATTAAACAGCAAAGGTGAATTTTTGGATGGTATAGAAGGTGAAAAAGTCCTGACCCTGGCCGAAAAGGAACTGTTTACCTTTGCATTGGTTGACGATTTGGGAAAAGTTACCGAAGTTGCCGATTACGATGATCGGCACATTGCCCATATCCTGAAATTAAAAATGGTGGACGCCACTGCTATAAAACAAGCCAATTTCAACGTAGTTTTCGATGGCATCAACTCGGTAGGAGGAATCATCCTTCCCAAGCTCTTCAAGGCTTTG
>JAIFNJ010000050.1 GCA_020047835.1 Bacteroidota bacterium | reverse complement strand
ATAAAATTTGAAAGATTACCTCCCGGGCATGCGGCAACTAATATCATTCCCAAAGCCACTCCAGGTGTAGGATTTATGATGAGTACGAGTAAGAAAGTCATCAAAGGCATCACAAAAAATTGGGCTGCCCAACCCAAAAAAGTGGATTTTGGAAATAAAAAAACATGCTTAAAGCGGCTTAATTTTAGATCTAGCGCAACTCCAAACATAATAAATGCGATGGTAATGTTTAATAATTTTAAACTTTCCGGACTAAAGTTTAAATGTATGGTATCTAGTACTTCAAGACCTTCGAACATATTTTTTAGCTTTAATTGTCGTAAAAATAACTTTTTTTACTGCTGTAATAGGTGGTGTAAATACTACTTTTGAATAGTTTGCACTATGCATTTTTATAATATCTTTATTCCGCACCGTTAAATCCATGAAGGGATGAAATGTTTGCAGTTATTATGGTTATTCCTGATATGGAAAATCACTTTGAAAGTGAGCTTTGCGATACTTAGAAAGGTTGGTTTTCTTAATAGAATACAAAAGAAAATAATCTTCTTTCGGATTTAGGGATCAAATCAGATGTTTTTTTCTTATTAAAACTTCCTTTTTATGCAAGAATTGAATGGGTATTTGGTTGTTTTGACTTTAACTGCCGGTTTTTTTGCCGGATTCATTAATACACTAGCAGGTAGTGGGTCCACCATATCATTGTCACTTCTCATGTTTCTGGGTATGCCTGCTAATGTTGCAAATGGTACCAATCGTTTGATGATACTTCTTAGCAGCATTGTTGGTGTGGCCAGTTTTAAGCAGCAAGGTGCTATCAAACTCCGTGAAAACTACCGAATTACCATTCCTTCAATTATAGGAGCGTTGTTAGGTGCTGCTTTAGCGGTAAGTATCGACGAAAAAATTATGACAAGGGTTATTGGAATTTTAATGGTATTCTTATTTTTTGTGGTAGTTTATAAACCTGAAAAATGGGTGAAGGTAACTAATCCGGATCATACCATTAAACTCAATTGGACACAGAACTTAGTTATGTTTGGCATAGGTTTTTATGGCGGTTTTATTCAATTGGGTGTAGGTGTTTTTTTACTGGCGGGCTTGGTTTTAAGTGTGGGATACGATTTGATTAAAGCCAATGTGTTAAAAATATTGATAGTTTTGGTTTACACGCTTTTTATATTGCCTGTATTTATATGGAATGAGCAAGTTAATTTTTCAATCGGACTAATTTTAGCAGCAGGCAGTATGCTTGGTGCTTATATTGCTTCTCGTTTTGCCGTTAGTTGGGGTCCAAAATTTGTGAGATATATTTTATTGGCAGTAATACTGGTTTCAGCGGTAAAATTCTTGGGGATTTATGATTGGGTTAAAAGCCTCTTGGTTCAATAAGTTTGAAAGTGGCTTTTAATTTTTTATGATAGGAATATTGGAAAGATGGAATGAGGTACTTTTATCTCAAGAATTTTATAGAATTTATTGCAAAATAAAGAAATAGGTAATAGTACCCACTTGTTGAGGTGGAGCATTTTTATTAACATCAAATGTGGCTTTTAATGCGGCTTTTTCAGCAGCCTGGTGCAGTGTTCTATCAGAGGTTGTAGTACCTTTTCCACCTGGAGTTGCTTTAATAACATTCCCATCCTGATCAACGGTGACTTCAACCACTACTTTACCTTCCGATTTGCTTAAATATTCTGGTTTGGGCAAAAATTTACTACTCCGTCCTGCAAGGCTGAAAGATACACCATCACCTCCTGTTGGTCCGCCGGTGCGGTTTTTTGAGTTCACATCACCATTAGGGTCGCCTTGGTTTCCAACTCCTCCATTAACACCTTCACCATTAGTTCCTCCATCGGGATTTTTACCGGCAAATGCGTTTTTCCCCCGGTCTTTAATTGATTTTAGTTGTTGTTCTTCTTTTTGAATCCTTTCTTCTTCCTCGCGCTTGTTCTTTTCTATTTCTTCTTGTTGTTTACGAGCAATCTCTTCCTCAATTTTCTTTTGTTCTAACGCTTCTTTTTCCTTTTTTTCCTGACGTTTTTTTTCTTCAATTACTGCTGTTTGCTCAAAATCCTGAGTCACTACTTCTTCTGCTTTCTCATCATTTTTAATAGGTTCAGTAATGCTGGCTTTTGGAGGAATTGGTACTTCTTCTAATTCTTGTATGGCTTCGGCAACTAAAGGTTCAATTTCACCTGAACCGGTTTCTGTAGTTCCAAAGTTTATAAGAATTCCTTCTTCAACGGGAGGGGGAAATGGTGCGGTAAAACCAAAAAACAGCAATAGTCCAGTTAACGCCACTAGGAATAATAGGGTGCTAATAATACTGAACCGTTGTTCTTTGGTAGTGGTCATAATAAAATTATTTTAAAGGAGCTGTTGCCAAAATTAACTTATATTGATGGTCCTTAGCTATATTCATAACTTTTACCACGTGTTCCATGGCTACACTTTTATCAACATGGAGCGATATGGTTGGTGGTTCCGGATAGTTTGAAGCAGGACCAACTTCTTTAACAATATATCGTTCCAGATCGAAAAAGTCAACATAATTTCCTTCCACAGCATATTGCAGGTCTTTGGTAATGGAAACGGTAGTGATTGGTTTAGTAGCCATTGTTTGGTTGTTGCTTTGCGGCAACAATAATTTCAATGCATTGGGAGCAACCAAAGTTGAGGTAATCATGAAGAATATAAGCAATAAAAATACTAAGTCAGACATAGACGACATGCTGAATTCTGCGGATATTTTAGTTTGACGTTTTAATGCCATTTTGCAATTATCAATGAGTAATTAAAAAGAAATTGGGTCTAGCTAACAGGTTCGTTTAATAAATCCATAAACTCAGTAGTGCTAGCTTCTAATTTATAAACAATCCGTGAAACACTGGCTACCAAGTAATTATAAGCAAAATAAGCTAAAATTCCTACTACTAAACCTCCTACGGTAGTAATCATGGCCACATAAATACCATTTGAGAGCAACGATATATCAATATTATTTCCGGCATGCGACATATTATAGAAAGCTTCAACCATTCCGATTACGGTTCCAAAAAAACCTATCATAGGAGCTCCACCGGCAATGGTGGCTAATGTTGGTAAACTTTTTTCAAGTTTGGCAATTTCAAGATTTCCGATATTTTCAACGGCGGTGTTGATGTCGTTCAGTGGCCTTCCTAACCGGTTGATTCCTTTTTCAATCATCCGGGCTATCGGAGTATCCGTTGATTGGCAGAGATTGGTTGCTGCTTCTATTTTTCCATCGTGGATGTAGTCTTTAATTCGATTCATGAAATTTGCATCCGTTTTTGACGCATTACGCAAAGCCATGTAGCGTTCAAAGAAGATATATACTGCTATAACAAGCAAAATAGCCAGTGGTATCATAACCCAACCGCCTTTAATTGCTAAATCGAAAGCTGAAAGGGAATTGTCAACTGATTGGGCACTGCCTGAGTTCAATGCTTGTGATTGATTTAAAGTAACCTGAAGAAAATTTGTTGCTATCATAGTATTATTTTTTGTGCTAATATATAAAAATAACGGAATAAATGGTTAAGTATTATCTACAGTTGACGTTTCATATGCTAAATTATAGTTACAGCAAATAATTTCCATTTTATGAAAATTTATTAAAGAGAATCACTTTTCTCTCTTTTAATTTCTAAATCATCGGGTTTTGTAGCATATTCATTTTTAAATATTTTTTGCATCAATTGATTGAAATTATCGAAATCCTCGGTATAGAAAATTCCCAAACCTTGGGTATATGGCGCTTGTGAATATTCAATATCACTATTTACTTTTTGAAAAGCCCGTAACCGGATATTTCCTTTTTTATTTACTTTATATTCTATCTGAAAGTCGGTGGTATAAGGGCTTTTACCAGCATCTACCGCGACAACATTATTCTGAACGCTATATCCTAGATTTCCATTAACGGTAAGTCTATCATTCCACAAGTTGGTAGAAAGAGCCACTTCATATTCTTGCTCCGTAGTTTCTGTACCGGGACGATAAACAAATCCCAAATCGAAATCGGAACTTATTTCTGATACCCATTTGCTCAATTGATTCGACATGAGTTCGCTAACCGTAGTTGCGGTTAGATTACCTGATGTATTGGTAGCATAACTCCCTTGATATAAAGGCATAAATTTGTTAACCAGAAGCAATGATAATACTTGCTTGTTGATTTCTTCTTCAGGTAAAGTATTTATTTGATCAATGGCTGCTTCATTGGTATTTGCAGGAACTTGAACAGAAAATGAAATGGTTGGGTTAATCAATTTGTCGGTCATTTTCAAATGACAATCTACCTCAACCTTTTTATCCTTGTCGGCATCATCCATTGTTAAATCGAAAACTGAAGCTTTTTTTATTTTATAAACTGCATCAAGGTTTATAGTGGCATCAATTGGGTCACCCGACCAATTTACACTACTCCCTGATTGTATTTCGAATTTTTTATTTATCACATTTTGCAGGGTAAAGGTGAATTCCCCTTTATTAATTCGGTAATCACCATACATTGCAAATCCACCATTCACCGATTCCATGTTTAACCGGGCATATCCATTGGCTTTAAGTGCATCTCCAATTTTTGGATCGAACAGTATTTGAACCTCAGCATCAGGAGTAACGGTTAAATCAATAATCATGCTTACTTCCGATTCTGGTTCCAAGTAATTCTTTGATTCTTTTTTTTCCTTTTTTTTCTCTTTGTAAGGTTCAACAAATTCAATAAAACCATTTTCCTGAATATCACTTTTTCCCTCTAGGGGAATAAAGAACTGAGAGTTCCTAAGAGTAGTGGCAACAATATCAATTTTAGTGTTGTCCGATGGGCCGTAAATTTTTACATATCCGGCGGCATAAACCTTTCCATAAAATAACGGATTATCAGTAACTTTGGTGTTTAAGCCCAAAATTTGATTGGTACTAAATCTTAAATTGGTTGAAAAATTAATGAATTTTTGATGTGAAATAGTTCCATTCATTACCAGTTGGTTTTCATCTTTATCAAAGGCAATAATTTTATTAAATTGAATTTCGTGATTATGGAAGGTTACCGAATCGCTAAAATGATAATTTACCATAGTAGGAGTGACTGTTAATGAAGCTTGGTCAGCATATATTTTCCCTTCCCATTTTGGGTTCGAAAGTTCACCATATACTCTTACCAATCCATTGGCATGTCCCTTAAAATCAATAAATGTTGGCTGTAAGAATGGTTCTAAAATTTTCAACGATTGTTCATTAAGCCGCACATTGCAATCTATTTCCATTTCTAAAGGTGATAAACTGCCATCAATAAAAACTCTAGTAATGTTGTCAATTTCCGATAGTACTTGAACTTTTAATTTTTTTTCATTTTTATCCCAAATGCTGGTAAAACGTGTGTCACCAATGAGTTCGTTATTCAAGGTTAATTTATTAATGGTAAAGTCGGAATTTATATGTAGTTCACCAGTAATATCGGTTATTTTAGTTTTTCCAGATAAGTTTCCATTAAACAGTAAACTTTCTGAATTTATAAGCGCATTTAAATGGGTTAAACTAATGTTTTGAAAATTAAATAATATGCTGTCATTCGGATTCGGGCTAAGTTTTCCATCGATGCTTAAAGTAGAAGTTTTATTATCAATTCTAATATTTGAGAAAATATAGGTTGCTGAATCTTTTATTAAATAGCCTTTGCTAATGTACCAAGTTGTGTCAAGAACAATAATGTTTGATGGGAAAATATCCAATTTTAAATCGGGTTTTTGTCTGTTTTCGTGTTTCGAAAAAGTGAGCAATGAATTCAAATTACCGCTATAGTTTTTGTGCAACCAGTTGTTCCAATTAAAATTTATAACAATGCTGTCGTTATGTATTTTTATGCTGGTGAGAAAATTTTTAAGTGAAGTATTTTCAAAATACTTAAATTCTTTTGAGTTGAGATTAAGGTATAAGTTAGCCCCACGAGTATAAAGCTTCAGATTCATATCGTCAAGTTCCCGCCTATGAAATTCAAATTTATTGGTAAAGCATGAAATACTTAGAAAATCATTTGCCGCATTAAAACTTCCGGTAACAGTTGTTCCCGGAGAAATACGGTAATTCGGGAGGAACATTTCTGTTATGGGGTGTGGATAGTTTGCTACTATAGTAAAAGAGAAATTATTATAGCTGTCTTTTACTGCAGTTTTAATACCTAAGGAAGGAATGTAGGAATTTAAAAGTGATTCAACTCCCTGTACCAAGGTTAGTGAATTGTAATGACCTTCCAATTCAGCCGTAACATATTCTGAATTAAATGATAATTTTCTTCCATTCTCAGTTAAATGAATTGCTATTGTAATACTATCTGTGGCAAAATAGGAGGTATCCTTAAAGTAATATAAATCAGTAAGAATTATATTTCCTGATGTATTTTCAAATTTATTACCTATAAAGTTGGCATTTAAATTCATTGAAAGGTTGGCTGTGGAATCGGAAGTAATTATCCCCAATTCATATAGATTAGCCGAATACAAATTCATTGAAAAATTGTAGGAAGGAATGGTATCTAAATTTAATACCCCATCAAAATCAAACCTGAGTTTTGGGTCAAAGGAGGAAATCCGTCCGGTAAACGTTTCTTTGGTCAATGCACCCTTAATGCCAACGGAATCAATGGTTTGTTTGTTGAAATCAAAACTTTGTATCATCCCGTCAATATCTAAATGAATCCCTTGTTTCGTGGAATAAAAACCCTTTGTATCCAAATTAAATGATATTTCGCCCAATGATTCACTTGGAATAATAGTTGTTAAATACAATGGGGTAGCTTTAATATTTCCTTCAATAAAAGTCTTATGCTGATTGGTATCTTTTACAATGGACAAGTTGGAATAAATCGTTCCTAAATTCGAAGTGAGATTTCCCTGATTGCTAATTCTATCTAAGGTACCTTCAATATGTCCTTTATAAGTAATTTGCCCCATATTTTTAAATGGCTCAGGTATTAATGTGGAATCTTGCTTAAAATAGCTAACCAAAATATGAATCAGATCTTTTGAACTGCTTTGCAAATTTTCTACTTCAAAATTGTAGGTTAGTTTTGAAGGTTGTGTTATATTTTTAATTTCAAAACTGGATTCAAGCAAGCTCGCATTTCCTATGTTAAGGGTAACCTTTTTACCTTTTATTTTGGATTGATTGCCTGAAATGCTGCCAGATACGGTGATGAATTTGTAATTATCTTTAAACCCCGGATAAAATATTGCAAAGTCATTTAAAAATAATTTTGAGGAAACATTGTTGAAATGATAAATAGCAGGGGTCATTGAATCTTTCTTTTCAAGCCAAAAACCATCTAAATTAATATACGAATTGGTACTTAAAATCCTAAGATCTTCAACCACAATTTGTTGTTTGACTTTCTTAAAATTAAATGCAATGTTTTGCAGATGAATTTCATTATTATACCAAAATGATAACGTATTTAAATTAAAACTTTGATTGGTTGAATCAATAACTATGTTTTCAAAATTTGCACCAAAATCTGAAATCTGATGTTTTTGCCCATGTTTTTCAAGCGAAATAAAGTTATTACTGATATTTAATTCATCAAATTTTAATTCCCAGTCAAAAGAGCTATTCTTTCCAGTATCCATCTTATCTATTAGGAAAGAATAATTGTACGTGGAATCATTTATCATCTTTATTTTACTGGTAACTTCTTTTAAGATAATTTGATCGAGAAACAACTTTTTTTTATTGAAATTTAGTTTCTTCAAATTACCTTCCAAACGGCCAATATAAAATAGGGTATCATGGTTTTTGTCTTCTATATAAAGCCCTTTTATGATAATATTTCTTTTTAGCCCGTAAGTGATTCGATCAATGGTAATATTGGTATTAAAATAAACGGCTACTTTTTGGGCTGCTTTTTTTGCTAAAAGGGTTTGTATTGCTGGGGTGCGCAACGTTGTCCATAGAGCAATGGTAATTCCTGCAAGAACAAGAATGAAATAGGCTACTATTTTAGCTGTTTTTTTAATATTTTTGAGGTTTATTTATTATCAATTATTTCTACCAATCCTTTACAGGACTGTAAAAATAGCAATTGGTAATTATAAACAGAAAAGTATTTACTTTATTTTGTTTAACAACTAGTTTTTTATGAGTATAACTATTTTAGGGATTGAGTCCTCTTGTGATGATACTTCGGCTTCGGTAATCAGCGATGGAGTAATACGTTCCAACTTTATTGCCAATCAGGAAGTACACAAACTATTTGGTGGAGTAGTTCCTGAACTTGCTTCCCGGGCGCATCAGCAAAATATAATTCCAGTAGTGGATGCGGCCATTAAACAAGCAGGAGTAAAACCTGAAGATATCACTGCAGTTGCATTCACTCGAGGTCCTGGATTGCTAGGTTCTCTTTTGGTAGGGACCTCATTTGCTAAAGGTTTTGCATTAGCTCAAAATATTCCAATTATTGAAGTCAACCATCTGCAAGCTCATGTGCTGGTTCATTTTATTAAAGAAGATGCTTTAGATTTTAACCAACCTAGCTTTCCTTTTCTGTGTTTGTTGGTTTCTGGAGGACATACGCAGCTAATTGTTGTTAAGAATCATTTACAAATGGAAGTGATTGGTTCTACCATTGATGATGCAGCCGGCGAAGCATTTGATAAATGCGCAAAAGTAATGAATTTGCCTTATCCTGGAGGACCCATGGTTGACAAGATGGCAAAAATTGGCAATCCTACTAAAATTAAATTCGCCAAACCTCGCATCGATGGATATAATTTTAGTTTTAGCGGATTAAAGACTAGTTTTCTTTATCACATAAGAGATGCGATTAAAATAAATCCGAATTATATTGAAGAAAACAAAGCTGATTTATGCGCTTCGCTGCAATACACCATAATTCAGCTATTAATGGATAAATTAGATAAGGCTGTAAAAGAATTTGGAATACGTGAAATTGCCATTGCTGGAGGCGTTTCGGCCAATTCAGGTTTGCGCGATGCGTTGACTAATTATGGTATAAGCCAAAACATTAAAATTCATATTCCAAAATTTGGCTTTACTACCGACAATGCTGCCATGATTGCAATAACCGGTTATTATAAATATTTAAGAGGTGAATTTGCTTCCCAGGATATTACCCCATTAGCCCGGTTTGGAATTTGAAATGATAATAAACCACAGATTCACAGGATAAATCAAACATCTAATTATTAGTGAATCTGTGGTAATCCTTTAATCTAAAACAATCCTTCAATGGAAAGATAGCGCTCACCTGTGTCGTAAACAAAGGTTAATACTTTTTTACCCCCAAGTTCAGGTAGCTTTTGGGCAATAGCGGCTAGCGAAGCCCCGCTTGATACACCAATGAATATTCCTTCTTCGGAGGCAGCCCTTCTGGCAAAATCATAGGCCTCATCTTTACCTACTTTTATAACCCCATCGAGCAATTCGGTAAATAAATTTTTGGGAATAAAACCGGCACCAATTCCTTGAATAGGATGTGGCCCGGGTGCTCCACCACTTATTACCGGTGACAATTCAGGTTCTACTGCAAAAACTTTTAGATTTGGAAATTTAGCTTTAAGGACTTTGGCCACTCCACTGATGTGTCCACCCGTTCCAACACCAGTTATTAAGTAATCAAAACCTTCGGGAAAATCATTTAATATTTCCTGAGCAGTGGTTGAACTATGAATTTCTGGATTGGCACTATTTTCAAATTGCATCGGTATCCACCCATTTAATTCAATTTGTAGTTCTTTTGCTTTTTCAATGGCACCTTTCATGCCCTTTTCTTTAGGTGTTAAAACCAATTCAGCTCCATACGCTTTGACTAAGCGGCGACGCTCAATTGACATACTTTCAGGCATAACAAGAATTAATTTGTATTTTTTTACTGCCGCAACTAATGCCAGTCCTATTCCTGTATTACCTGAAGTTGGTTCAATGATAACCGTTTCAGGTGTTAAAATTCCTTTTTTTTCAGCATCTTCAATCATCGATAGCGCTATGCGGTCTTTAATACTTCCTCCCGGATTCTGTTTTTCCAATTTAGCCCATACTTCAGTGTTGTTTCCAAAAAGAGTATTAATTTTTACCGACGGGGTATTTCCAATCAATTCAAGTACGTTGTTTGCTTTCATATTTTTAGTAGTTAGTTGGTTATTAGTATTTTGTTAATGGTTACTGGTTTCTGGTTACTGGTTTCTGGTTTCTGGTTTCTGGTTTCTGGTTTCTGGTTTCTGGTTTCTGGTTTCTGGTTTCTGGTTT
>JAIFNJ010000063.1 GCA_020047835.1 Bacteroidota bacterium | reverse complement strand
AATTGCTCAACAGTTTAGCGGAAAAACGTTGTATGTTTCCGGCGAGGAAAGCGCAGAGCAAATAAAAATGCGCGCTGACAGGCTAGGATCAACAAAAAGCAAGGTTTATTTTTTAGCTGAGGTACTTACTGAAGCGGTTATTAATCAATCAAAGCAAATTGTGCCGGATCTGCTCATAATTGATTCTATTCAAACCCTTCGAACGGAGCAAGTAGAATCATCGCCTGGAACGGTAACACAAATACGCGAAAGTGCCACCCAGTTACTGCATTATGCAAAAGAAACGAATTTACCCATTATTCTGGTTGGGCATATAACTAAAGACGGGTCGTTGGCTGGACCTAAAGTTTTGGAACACGTGGTAGATACGGTTCTTCAGTTTGAAGGCGATAATCATTTTATGTATCGCATCCTTCGTGCTAATAAAAATCGTTTTGGTTCCACCTCCGAAATAGGAATTTTTGAGATGTTGCAAAATGGGTTGCGCGAGGTGGAAAATCCCTCGGAATTCTTACTTTCACATCATCAGGAATCATACAGTGGCATTTCTACTTGTTCCACCATTGAAGGAGTGCGCCCATTTTTAATTGAAGTTCAGGCATTGGTCAGTTCAGCCGTTTATGGCACCCCGCAACGCACATCCACCGGATTTGATACCAAACGGTTAAACATGTTGCTGGCGGTTCTTGAGAAGAGGATAGGATTTAAACTTTCAACCAAAGATGTTTTTTTGAATATTGCCGGCGGATTAAAAGTGGCGGATACAGCTATTGATTTGGCCGTTATTTGTGCTATTCTGTCATCTGATGTGGATAGGCCAATACCCAAGGGGAACTGCTTTGCCGGTGAAGTTGGCTTGTCAGGAGAAATAAGGCTTACTGGGCGTTTAGATCAGCGGATTGCTGAGGCCGCCAAATTGGGTTATAAACGTATTTTTGTGCCCACACAAAAAAACAACACCTCAAAAACTTCAAGCATTGAAGTGGTTGAGGTGCAAAAAGTAGAACAAGTTTTTTCTAAATTATTTTCTTAGAAAAAAAATCCTTTTTTACATTATTTCTTCGGGCACTTCCGTTCCATCAGCATTTGTACCATCTTCAATATCAATACAATCAATATCTCCGGCATAGTCAGCGGGTTTTTCAAATAAATCCTCCCGGGTTACTCCTAAAGTACCATCATCATAAACTTTGTTCATAAAAATAGCCCAAATAGGCAAAGCCATATTAGCTCCTTGTCCCAAGCTGATACCATCGAAATGGGCCGCCCGGTCTTCAGCACCGGTCCAAACACCGGCAACTAAATTTGGTGTAATGCCCATGAACCAGCCATCGGATTGGTTTTGTGTAGTGCCAGTTTTTGCAGCTACTTCAGAATGTATATTATACCATTCGCCCCTCAGGCGCACGGCTGTTCCCCTATTAACCACACCTTTTAACATATCAATCATCAGATAGGCTGTTTTTTCACTTAACGCTTCATTTTTAGTGGGCATAAAAGTGGATAACAAATTTCCGTTTTTATCTTCAATACGTGTAACAAAAATGGGTTGAGTATAAACCCCTTTATTGGCAAATGTACTGTAGGCTCCAACCATTTCATAAAGTGTTAAATCAGCGGTTCCGAGAGCTATTGACAACACTTCAGGTATTTCACTCTTAACCCCCATATTTTTAGCAATGTCAATAACAGCCGCAGGTCCAAACTGTCCCATTAGCCAAGCTGTAATATTGTTCAGCGATTGCCTCAATCCAAAACGGAGAGAAACCATTTTTCTATCAAACTCTTCGCGCCCTCCCCCCTTTGGAGTCCATGGAATACCAGTTAAAGGATCGGTCAATGTAATTGGCACATTTGGAACCAACCGGCACGGGGAATATCCGTCGCGCATGGCTAAAGTATATAAAAAGGGTTTAAAGGTGGAACCAATCTGCCGTTTAGCTTGCACTACATGGTCGTACTGAAAATGGCGATAATCAATTCCTCCCACGTATGATTTTACATATCCGGTATGAGGATCCATGGCCATAAAACCTGATAGTAAGAAATGTTTGTAATATTTTATAGAATCCATTGGGGTCATAACGGTATCAATATCTCCATTCCAACTAAAAACAGTCATTTCGGTGCGTGTTTTAAAATTAAGAAGGATGGAATCCATAGGCATATTTTGACTTTTTAATACCCGATAGCGTTCCGACCTTTTCATGGCCGTGGTCAAAATATTCTTCACTTCCTCAGGGGTCAGGTCTTCAGAAAATGGAGCAGTTGCCTGTGTTGATTTTTCAATATCGAACGAAGCTTGTAAATTATATTTCAGATGGTCGCGAATGGCCTCTTCGGCATATTGCTGCATTTTTGAATTAACCGTGGTATAAATGCGAATTCCATCTTTATATAAATCGTATGAAGTGCCATCGGGTTTTTTATTTTTGTTACACCATCCATACAAAGGATTTGTTTCCCATTCAACGGAATCTTCTTTAAAACTTGCTGGATTATTGTAATTCTCAGAGTTTGGTTTTGTGGCGTTTAGCGCGGTACGTAAGTATTCTCTAAAATACGTGGCAGTTCCCATTTTGTGGTCAACCTTTTGAAATTTAAGTTCCAATGGGATCATTTTAAGAGAATCATAGGCGGCCTGTGTTATTTTATTATTTCTGAGCATTTGAAAAAGCACCACATTTCGTCGCTGCAACGCTTGCTCCGGGCGCCTAAGCGGATTAAACAATGAAGGATTTTTTGCCATTCCAACCAATAAGGCAGCCTCCTCTATTTTCAGATCGGCAGGAGTGCAGCTAAAATATACCAAAGAAGCTGATTTTATTCCAACCGCCAGATTTAAAAAGTCGAATTGATTGAAATACATGGCAATAATTTCATCCTTAGTATAACTTTTCTCCAATTTTATGGCTATTACCCATTCCCGTAATTTGCGGATTACTTTTTTAATTGGATTGCTGAATTCTTCGCGGGGGAAAAGCATCTTGGCTAATTGCTGGCTGATAGTGCTTCCACCTCCTGCACTCTGGTCACCAGATAAGACAGTCTTTACAAAAACACGTCCCAATCCTTTAAAATCAACACCGGAATGGCTCCTAAACCGCTCATCTTCAGTTGCAATAAGGGCATCAACCAAATAAGGGGATAGATCAGAATAATATGTTTTGGATCGGTTTTCTTTAAAATAGGTTCCTAAAAGCAGTCCATCTTCGCTGTATACTTCAGTGGCTAAATTACTTTTTGGATTTTCTAACTCTTCAAAGGAGGGCATAAATCCCAAATGTCCGTAGGAGATTTGATAAAAAAGGAAGAATACAAATATAATAGGTAGTAGAATGATTGACCAAATAAGGAATTGTTTTTTGAAATATACGGTGGCGGTTTTTTCCATAACTGTCGATTTACCAATTAGTGGCTCAAAAATACGAATCAAAGAGGGAAAAATGAGTTTATTAGCAAAATATTTAAAAAGGAGAGTAAAAAAAAATTGAAATCTATTGTTTATAAGGTTTGAACCTAGATATTTTAAATCTTATATGCTCCTGTTTTTTTCTTTGAAGTGAAATAATTTTGAACATCTATTTATAAATGATTTAATTTGCGGAAATTTTAAAGTATTAATTCTGGCAATATGGTTGAAAATTTAGTAATTGTTGAATCACCGGCAAAAGCCAAAACCATTGAAAAGTTTTTAGGCAAAGGATACATTGTAACATCGAGTTTTGGTCATATTCGAGATTTATCGAAAAAAGACTTTGGCATCGACATCACCAATAATTATACACCAAATTACCAAATATCGGCCGACAAGAAAAAAGTTGTAGCGGAATTAAAAAAACTAGCCAAAGAAGCTCAAATGGTTTGGTTGGCTTCTGACGAGGACCGTGAAGGAGAGGCCATTGCGTGGCATTTATATGAGGTTCTGCAGCTTGATGAAAAAAAGACAAAGCGGATTGTTTTTCATGAAATTACTAAAGAAGCCATTTTAAAAGCGATTGAGAACCCAAGAAATATTGACACCAATTTGGTAAATGCCCAACAAGCCCGTCGGGTTTTGGATCGGCTGGTTGGTTTTGAGTTATCACCGGTGCTTTGGAAAAAAGTGAAACCATCACTTTCTGCCGGAAGGGTTCAATCAGTGGCAGTAAGGATTTTAGTGGAACGGGAGCGTGAAATAATAGCATTCAATCCCAAATCGGCTTTTCGGGTTTTGGCTCAATTTAACAAAGCCGATGGCAAAAGCATTGATCTAAAAGCGGAATTGAATACCCGTTTTGAGGAATCGAAAGAGGCAGAATCTTTTTTAACCCATTGTAAACAAGCAGCCTACAAGGTAAGTGACATTTCAAAGAAGCCAACTAAACGAACTCCAGCTCCACCATTTACCACATCAACGCTTCAACAAGAGGCCAGCCGTAAGTTTGGGTTCTCGGTATCACAAACTATGACTTTGGCCCAACGGTTATACGAAGCGGGTAAAATTACTTATATGAGAACGGACTCCGTTAACTTATCGGATGCCGCTATCGGATCTATTTCGAATGAAATTACCTCCGAATTTGGCGAGAACTATCTTAAAGTTAGGCGATTTAAAACAAAAAGCAAGGGGGCACAAGAGGCTCATGAGGCCATCCGTCCAACTTACATAAATAAGTCAACCATTACCGGAAACGCTAATGAAAAAAAGCTGTATGAATTGATTTGGAAACGGACTATTGCTTCCCAAATGAGCGATGCAGAACTAGAAAAAACCACCATATTGATTGATGTTGAGGGAAGCAAACATCAGTTTGTGGCTCAAGGTGAAATGATAAAGTTCGATGGTTTTCTTAAAGTTTACATGGAATCAACCGATGATGACGAGGAAGATTCAGGCAAAACCTTGCTACCGGTTATTCAGGCAGGTCAAAACTTAGATTTTCAAACCATAACTGCAACCCAAAAATATACGCTCAATCCACCCCGATATACCGAAGCAAGCTTAGTACGCAAACTCGAAGAACTTGGAATTGGCCGTCCTTCAACTTACGCTCCCACCATTTCTACCATTCAAAACAGGGGGTATGTAGTAAAAGAAGACCGAATTGGTAAAGAAAGGGTGTTTCAACAAATTACATTAAAAGAGAATAAAATAACCAAGCAGGAAAAAACAGAGATTTTTGGAAATGAAAAAAGCAAACTGTTTCCAACAGACATAGGTATGGTTGTGAACGATTATTTGCTCGAACACTTTCCAAACATTATGGATCTTAATTTTACTGCCGAAGTTGAGAAACAATTCGACGATATTGCAGAGGGCGAAATGGTTTGGTTTAAAATGATTGATGAGTTTTATCGTCCATTCCATGAGCGGATTGATGGTGCTCTGGAAATTGTCGGTCGTAAAAGCGGAGAGCGTCAATTGGGTCCAGACCCAAAAACAGGCAAACCGTTGATAGTAAAAATTGGGCGGTATGGCCCAATGGCGCAAATTGGCGACAACGAAGATACTGAAAAGCCGCAATATGCTGCCTTACGCAGAGATCAACACATTGAAACAATTACCATTGAAGAAGCATTGGAATTATTTAAATTACCCCGTGATTTAGGCTTGTTTGAAGGCAAGAAAGTAGAAGCAGCTATTGGCCGTTTTGGGCCTTATGTTCGGCATAACAGTAAGTTTTATTCTCTTAAAAAAGGAATTGATGATCCCTATACCGTTGAACTGGATAGGGCGATTGAATTAATTGAAGAAAAACGCTTGAGTGACCAAAATAAAAGCATCGCAATTTTTCCGGGACCGGAAGGTGAAATTCAGCTTCTCAATGGCCGTTTTGGAGCATATATTGCATACAACAAGCAAAACTATCGCATACCCAAAGATAAAATAGCCAAAGATCTTACTCTGGAAGAATGTCTTGAAATTATAAAAAACACCAGCGTAAAACCTGCCCGAAAAAAAGGTAAATAAATATATATGGAGGATATTAAAGATTATTTCAATCCCATAAATAAAGAAAGTTTCAACCGGAGTATTTTCAAGGAAGGTTCTTATGGCTTTACCTTATTAAATAATGCGAATCCTCTTTTATCAAACAATGCAGGGATTGCTATAATTGGTATCACAGAAACAAGAAATTCATATCCACAAGAATATTCCTTATCCGTTGATGCGGTGCGGGAATACTTTTACAATCTTTCTGAAATTAATCGGATTAATGTTATTGATCTGGGAAATTTGAAACAAGGAAAAACAATTAAAGACACCTATGCCTCCCTCACACATGTTTCTAATGTCTTAATTTCAAATGGGATAATACCTCTTTTTATTGGTGGCTCGCAGGATACCACACTTCCAATTTTATCAGGCATTACTCAGCAAACCATGGAGCCCGCATTGGCTCTTATTGATTCGTATCTTGACGTTGACACAGAAGATTTTCACTCAAAAAGTTATTTACACACGTTATTAAATCAATTCGGAAGTAAACTACTCGTTTCAATAATTGGTTATCAAACCTATTTTGCCGTTCCTATTCAATTAAGGTTTTTAACCGATAATCATATTGAAGCGGTCCGTTTGGGCAATGTTCGTAATAGTATTACCCAAACAGAACCCATACTGCGTGATGCCGATTTAGTATCTTTTGATCTGTCTTCCATCCGACAGCCCGATTGTCCGGCATCCTGTTCCCCGGGGCCGAATGGTTTTTACAGCGACGAGGCCTGTCAATTGGCTAATCTATCCGGGTTAAGCGATAAGATGAAGGCATTTGCTATTTGTGAATACCAATCGGAAAAAGACACTAATGGCCAGTCGGCGCATTTGGTGGCTCAGCTTATGTGGCATTTTATCTTTGGAATATCTCAACGAAAAGGTGATTTTCCAGCAAAAGATCTTTCAACCTATAAAAAAATATATGTGCGATTTGATAAAACGGACTCTGATTTGGTTTTTTATCAAAACGAATTAAACAATCGTTTTTGGGTCGAAATACCTATAGATAGCAGCGGTAATAAGCGAATCATTTCCTGTTCAGAGCACGACTACCTTGATATCTGTAACAATGAAATACCTGATCGCATTTGGAAAAATATCTCCAGGTATCTTAAATAAATGAAAAATATTTATAATACCTTTACCATTAAAGCGTTTAATAATTGCAAATTATTTATTAATCTTGTTCTACGATAGTTTTTTTGTTTATTTTTACCAGCAAAACCGCGAAAAATTAAGTATTGATTTAACCAAATGCTAAATAAACTTACATTAGTTGTACTATTTTTTGTTTTATCGATAGACCTATTCGGGCAAATAACCAATTACTCAAGCCTGAGCATGTTTAACCAAATGTATTATAACCCCGGTTATGCCGGCGATGGTAATGACATAGAAGCAAAGATACTAGTGCGCAACCAATGGATGGGTTTCCCTGGACAACCCAATACACAAACATTTAATATAGATGCTCCGTTCAAACTTTTTAACCAGCAACACGGAGCCGGATTATCAATAATTAATGATAAAATTGGAAATTATAGTAACGTTGGGTTAAATATTTCGTATGCATACCGACGTTCTTTGGCTCAAGGCAATTTGGGATTAGGGATAGGCCTTAATTTGACAAGCAGTGGTTTAGATGGAACTTGGGTTAAAAGAGAAGAAACTGATCCATCAATTCCTGAGTTGGGTGGCAAGAAACCTTTTATTTTTGATTTGAATTTAGGAATATTTTACCGGGCTGATAATCTTTATTTAAGCATTTCATCCATGAATTTAAATCAAACCAGTATTAAATATATTGATGAGACAACAGGTAATACCACTTCAGATAATTCATTTTTTGGAAGGAGCCTGTATTTAAGCACCGGATACGATTATCAATTAACAAATCCTTTATTTTCAATACAACCGGGAGCATTTATTGCATCTGATTTTGCTTCCACCCAATTAAGTATTTCCGGTTTAGTAACTTATAATAAAAGATTTTTTGGCGGATTATCATATAAAGTAACGGATGCATTTGTTTTTATTGCAGGGGTTGATTTGCCCAGTGGGATACAGGTAGCCGTTTCGTATGACATTACTACATCCAGAATAATAAAAAGCAGTTCTGGTTCGTTTGAATTTATGGTTGGTTACAAATTTAATCTTGATATGGATAAAGACTATCGAAAGTTTAAAAGTGTTCGATTTCTTTAATTTGGTTTTTTAATTTATTTTGTTCATTTTTATATTTCTAAAATATTTACCGATAGACTATGAAAAAACTAGCATTTTTCAGTGCCACATTAATAATTCTTGCAGGTTGTGGTACAAGTAATGAAGGTGGTGAATTAACCGGCGTTCAAGATAGAGCGCCATGGTACAGTGCACCTCCCTCAGGTATGGTTTTTGTTCCAAGCGGCAGCTACCGTATTGGTCCAAATGATCAGGATGTACCTTGGGCATCTACCGCGCAATCAAAAACTGTTTCCATTGCAGCATTTTATATGGATCAAACCGAAATTACTAATAATGAATATCGTCAGTTCGTATATTGGGTTCGAGATTCACTTGCCTATCGGATGCTTGGTGAGCAAATTGACCAATATTTGATTTCTGAAGATGAATTTGGTGAAGCAATTGACCCTCCATATATCAATTGGGAAATGGAAATACTCTGGGATGGACAGGAAGAAAATGAGATTTTACAAGATTTATTCTATCCAGAGCATGAACGTTTTTACCGCCAAAAAACAATTGATCCACGAAAGTTGAATTATGAATATTTTTGGATTGATTACAAACAAGCCGCTCAAAAATTCACATTTGAAAATGAAAACCGCAGGCATTACAACTATAAAACGGGACAATACGATGGCGAAATCGTAGGTCTGGATGGTAAAAAGACACCTATTAAAGACAGAAGTTCATTTATAATGCGTGATATGGTAAATGTATATCCAGATACGCTGTGTTGGATTAGCGATTTTTCCTATTCTTATAATGAACCAATGGCAAATATGTATTTCTGGCATGCTGCATTCGATAATTATCCAGTGGTAGGAGTAAGTTGGAAGCAAGCAACTGCTTTTTCAATTTGGAGAACTTCATTTCATAATTCTTATTTAGCATCTAACGGAGAATTCTTTGTTCAGGATTACCGGTTACCAATGGAAGGTGAATGGGAATATGGTGCCCGTGGAGGTTTAGAACTTGCGGTATTTCCTTGGGGAGGCCCATATACCAGAAATGATATGGGATGTTTTTTAGCCAACTTTAAACCAATGAGAGGTAATTATGTATTGGATGGTGGATTACACACTTTAGAAGTTGCTGTATATGAATCGAATGAATATGGGTTGTATGATATGGCAGGTAATGTAAGTGAATGGACCAACAACGCCTTTGATGAAAGCGCCTATAGCTTTACCCATGATTTAAATCCCGATTATTCATACAACGCGTTACCCGATGATCCTCCTTCATTAAAAAGGAAAGTGGTTCGCGGGGGGTCCTGGAAAGATATTGG
Organism: Bacteroidota bacterium; assembly: GCA_020047835.1. Lineage (GTDB taxonomy): Bacteria > Bacteroidota > Bacteroidia > Bacteroidales > SZUA-534 > GWE2-40-63. The sequence goes on along the minus strand of JAIFNJ010000063.1, from coordinate 832 downwards.
ATACTACATGCAAAATGCAACCCGTACTTATGAATATCAAGATACTGCTAAAGCATATATTGGATTCCGCTGCGTAAGATCATATTTAGGTTCTGATGAAGGCGGTGCTAAATCGAATGTGTATTAATAAGAAGCCTGAACAAATAAAAAGTTAAGCCATGAATATTAGTGAATTAGTTGAGAGTAAAGGGTATAAAAACTTTATGAAGTACGTCTACGGATGGGGTGCTTCCGTAGTGTTGATAGGTGCTCTTTTTAAAATTCTTCACCTTCCCGGGTCATCCATTATGCTTGGCGTTGGTTTAATTGTTGAAGCACTTATTTTCTTCTTTTCAGGTTTTGAACCCTTGCATGAAGAATTGGACTGGACCTTAGTTTATCCTGAATTGGCAGGGTTGAATGATGAGTTTGATGATGAGGATACTCAGGTTCGACGATTTGATAGGGCCAATGAAATTCCACAAGGCGGTGGTGGAGGTAGTGTCATAATAGGTGGAGCAATGGTTGGTGGGGCAATAGCCGGTGATGCTATGGCAAAAGGTGTTCCTGCCGCATCAGGTTCTGGACAAGTTATTAGCTATGTTGGAGGCAGTCCTTCAGCCCTTTCAAAATTTGATGAAATGCTAATGAAGGCTGATATAGGTCCTGAAATTTTTGACAAATTAGGTCAGGGCCTCAATAATTTAAGTAATACTGCCGCCAAGTTAGCTGACATATCAGAGGCGGGAGTGGCTACCAAAGATTTTGTTAGCAAAATGCAAAGCGCCACATCTTCCGTTGGAAAATTGGATGAAGTATATCAGAAATCGTCGGAAGCTCTCAAAGAATCTGT
>JAIFNJ010000007.1 GCA_020047835.1 Bacteroidota bacterium | reverse complement strand
CAATCACTTTATTGGAAATACTTCGAAAAAGGGATTATATCTCAAGCTGGTCGCAAATAAGTCAGGAAACCTTGGGTAACAAACTAGCCCTTTTAGACTACGAAAATAATCCAGAGCTTAATCCAAAAGAAAAAGTATTGAATTATACCAAATCTGATAAATGGTACAACTATCTAAAAAAATCCTATTTATTACAATGGAACAAATTTTAATTCTTACGTATTAAGCAGTCAATATTTCGAAAATATATCCTTAAAATCAGAATCCCTAAGCTGGAAACCAACTTAGGGACTTTAAAATTTCAATTCTAAATGCTTTTAACTTCTTCCTACTCCCACTCGATTGTAGCAGGTGGTTTAGAGCTGATATCGTAAACTACCCTATTTATCCCCTTTACCTGATTGATTATTTTATTGGAAACTTTTGCTAAAAATTCATAGGGCAAATGCACCCAGTCGGCTGTCATTCCATCAGTTGAAGCCACAGCCCTCAAAGCCAATACATTTTCATAGGTACGCTCATCGCCCATAACCCCAACCGAATTGGCATTTAAAAGAATTGCTCCGGCTTGCCATACTTTGTCATATAAGCCGTCCTCTTTTAATGCACTGATATAAATTTCATCGGCATCCTGCAACACCTGAACCCTTTTAGGAGTAATTTCTCCGAGAATCCTTATAGCTAATCCAGGTCCTGGGAATGGATGGCGGCCCAATATTAAAGGATCTATTTCCAACGCTTTTCCTACCCTGCGAACCTCATCTTTAAACAACAAATTCAAAGGTTCCACAATTTTCAACTTCATCTTGTCGGGCAATCCACCTACATTGTGGTGCGATTTAATAGTTGCTGAGGGGCCTTTTACTGATACCGACTCTATTACATCGGGATAAATGGTGCCTTGTGCCAACCATTTAACATCCTGTATTTTATGGGCTTCTTGATCAAAAATCTCAATAAAGTTCTTTCCTATACTCTTCCTTTTTGCTTCTGGTTCAGTTATACTCGCCAAATCGCGATAGAATAACTCCGATGCATCAACCCCAATTACATTCAAACCCATGTGCTTGTATGAATCTAAAACTTGAGGAAATTCATTTTTGCGCAGCAATCCATTGTCAACAAAAATACACGTAAGGTTTTTTCCTATCGCTTTATGCAGCAATACAGCTGCCACGGTGGAATCAACGCCACCCGATAATCCTAAAACTACTTTATCATTTCCCAATTTTTTCCGTAATTCCTTTATGGTTGTTTCCACAAATGAATCAGGTGTCCAATCTTGTTTGCATCCACACACAGTAACTACAAAATTTTTCAGAATAACCATTCCTTCGCTGCTGTGATATACTTCAGGATGGAACTGTATTCCAAAAGTGGTTTCCCCTTCTATGGCAAATGCCCCCACTTTCACATCGGCTGTACTGGCGATAATCTGGTAATTTGAAGGAATTTTAGCAATAGTATCACCATGACTCATCCATACTTGGGAATTATTGCTAACACCTTTGAATAAAACATGCTCGGTATTTACCTGTTGTAAATTGGCTCTTCCATATTCGCGATGTTTCGATGGCATTACTTCTCCGCCATAATTATGGGCTAAATACTGGGCTCCATAGCAAACTCCTAATAAGGGTAAAATTCCTTTTATTTTCGATAAATCAGGAATCAACGCATTTTCATCACGTACCGAAAAAGGACTTCCAGAAAGAATTACACCTTTAGTACTAGCATCGATTTCAAAATGATTATAAGGATGTATTTCGCAATACACATTTAATTCGCGCACTCTGCGGGCTATCAACTGGGTATATTGTGACCCAAAATCGAGAATAAGGATTTTTTCTTGCACTATATAGAAAGTTTAGGGTTATCAATTTAAAATTTTGCCCAAAGATAATTATTTTAGATTCATTTCGATTGGAAATTAAAAAGTGAAGATTGTCGGTGGTAAAGTTCTGTAAAGTATTGCCTAAGTAAGGATGGCGAACCGCCTGCTCTGCTTAAAAAACTTTATGAAATACCATACTTTTTCTCGCAGCAGCTTGTCATGCTTTAGCGAAACGCTGCCAATTCCAAGTTACATTTATTTTACATCAAAAACGGCACCATCAAATGCCAATTCTGTATTTGGGAATTCTTCGCGGGCTTCATTCAATAAAACCTCAAGCGATTTATACCGGTGCGAAAAATGACCAATTATTAACTTTTTCACTTCAGCTCTTTTAGCAATTTCACCTGCTTGTCTGGCTGTTGAATGACCCGTTTCTTTAGCCCGCTTCTTTACTTCATCGGCAAAAGTTGCTTCATGGTAAAGCAAGTCAACTTGTTTTATTATAGGTATAATACCTTGATTTTTAGCGGTATCAGTTACAAAAGCAAACGATCTGGAAGGAGCTGCATCTTTAGTCAAGGTATGATTTGGATGTAAATTTCCATCTTCATCATAAAAATCGGCACCTTCTTTAATTGATTGAAGCAATCGGATTGGAATGTTAAGCTCTTTAATAACTTCACCTTTTAAGTGTTTCAATTTAAGCTTTTCACGAAAAATAAACCCACAAGTGGGAACCCTGTGGCGTAGCGGAAAAGATTCAACGGTTACTTTATCGTCCTCAAAAATTAATTCGGCGCCTTGATAATGCAACGGATGAAAAACAATATCAAATCCGATTCCCCTTTCCATAGTAGAAATAAATAAATCAATTAATTCCTTTAAGCGAAAAGGTCCGTAAATATGCAATGGAAGTTTTCTATTATTTAAGCTTAAACTGGACATAAAACCAAAAAGGCCTAAAAAATGATCTCCATGCAAATGACTAATAAAGACATGATTGATGCGTGTAAATTTAATATGATACTTCTTTAATTGTATTTGGGTTCCTTCACCACAATCTATTAAAAAAAACCGCTCAAGTACATTGAGTACTTGAGCGGTTGAGAATCTTTCGGGTGATGGCATTGCTGAACTACACCCTAATATGGTTAGGGAAAAAACCATTAAGCTCCTTCCTTAGTAATCACTTCGGCAGCTTCAACAAGCGTATTGGTAATATTTAATACCGTGTCGAGCTGAGAAATAGTAATTAATCGTTCTACTGCGGTTTGCAATCCTGTAAGTACAAAAGTACCATTTGCATTCTTGCAAAGCCGGTTTGCCACTAAAATAGCTGATAACCCTGACGAGTCGCAATAACGGCAATTGCTCAGATCTAATATGATATTTTTTTCACCATTGCCGGCAATTAAAACCAATTCTGATTTTAAAGACGGGGCAATATGGGTATCAAGTTTATCTATCATAACTTGAATCTGAGTATAGTTATCCAGTTTGTCGATTTTAAATTCCATGGACTAATATTTTTTACATGGTGAATATTTGATTTTTACCAAATATAATAAAACTATTCCTCAATACTACACAAAATTAATTACTTTTTTTACTCTTGTGGAGCTTCGCCTTTAGCTTTTGCTTTTTTCGACTTAGCTGAAGAATCCATTTCATCCTTAAGTGCAGCCAATTCAGCTATATCACCAAGAGTAGTTTTCTCCATAGTATCCGCTGCTTTTTTTGGAGCCTTTTTAGCAGTTTTTGGAGCAGCAGCTACTTTATTAGCTTTATCCTCTGCTCTTTTAACATCTTCAAATACTCTTGAATGGCTTACAATTATTTTCTTGGCTTCTTTGTTGAATTCAATCACTTTGAAATCCAATTTTTCTTCCAATTTAGCTGGTGAACCGTCTTCTTTAACCAAATGTTTTGGGGTACAGAATCCTTCAACACCATAAGGTAAGGAAACAATAGCTCCTTTGTCGGCTAATTCAATGATGGTGCCTTCGTGGATAGAATCCATGGTAAATAAGGTTTCAAACACATCCCAAGGATTTTCTTCCAATTGTTTGTGTCCAAGACGTAAGCGACGGTTATCTTTGTCAATTTCAAGAACCATTACTTCTATTTCAGCCCCAATGGTAGTAAATTCTGCTGGGTGTTTTATTTTCTTTGTCCATGAAAGATCGGAGATGTGAATCAATCCATCAACACCTTCTTCAATTTCTACAAATACACCAAAGTTAGTGAAGTTGCGAACTTTTGCTTTGTGGCGCGATTCAATTGGATAAGCTTTCTCAATGGCTTCCCATGGATCGGCTTTCAGTTGCTTCATGCCTAACGACATTTTGCGTTCTTCGCGATCCAAAGTAAGGATAACTGCTTTAATTTCGTCGCCAACTTTTAGGAACTCATTGGCACTGCGTAAGTGCTGCGACCAAGACATCTCAGAAACGTGAATTAAACCTTCTACTCCGGTTGCAATTTCAACAAATGCACCGTAATCGGCCATTACTACTACTTTTCCGCTTACTTTATCACCAACATTCAAGTTAGCATCTAATGCATCCCATGGGTGTGGGGTCAATTGTTTTAGACCTAAAGCAATACGTTTTTTGTCGTCATCAAAATCAAGGATAACCACGTTCAATTTTTGATCCAATTGAACGATTTCTTCCGGATGTGAGATCCTTCCCCATGAAAGGTCAGTAATATGGATAAGACCATCAACACCACCTAAATCGATGAATACACCATAAGAGGTAATGTTTTTAACGGTTCCTTCCAAAACCTGACCTTTTTCAAGTTTTGCAATAATTTCTTTTTTCTGTTGTTCCAGCTCAGCTTCAATAAGGGCTTTATGCGAAACAACCACGTTTTTGAATTCATGGTTAATTTTAACCACTTTGAATTCCATTGTTTTGTTCACATAAATATCGTAATCGCGGATTGGTTTCACATCAATTTGTGATCCAGGTAGGAAGGCTTCAATGCCAAATACATCCACAATCATACCACCTTTTGTGCGGCATTTGATGTAACCTTTAATAATTTCATCTTGCTCAAGGGCTTGATTAACTCTATCCCATGAACGAAGAGCGCGAGCTTTTTTGTGTGAAAGGGACAATTGACCAGTGCGGTCTTCCTGGCTTTCAACGTAAACTTCTACTTTATCTCCAATTTGTAGTTCAGGATTGTAGCGAAACTCATTCATGTTTACTACACCTTCTGATTTGTACCCAATATTAATAAGGGCTTCACGTTTGTTCATGGAAACTACGGTTCCATCAATAACTTCATTTTCTGAAATCGACGATAATGTTTTGTCGTAAATTGATTCCAGTTCTTTGCGGGCATCGCTTTTAACTGAGTCATTTTCGTAGGCATCCCAATCAAATTCCTCAGGTTTAACTACAACATGTTCTCTTTTTACATTAACAACCTCTTGTTCAATGTTGACTTCGTTTTGCTCCATTTCCTGAGCATCTAATAATTCATTGTTTTCCATCTAAATTCAATAATAATTAATAAGTTAGACATTATATTTAAAAATGCAGCGCAAAATAACAGCTTTATAACGAATTGAGCAAGGAATGGATACATTTTTTGAAATTAATTATTCTATTTCAGCCAATTAACAGCAACATATCTTCAATTCATTGATTTCAAGTGGTATCTAAATGACCTTTTATGTTAAAATTTAAAATATTTTTTTGGGTTATTAAATTTATTCAATTAATTCCATCAATAGCGATTACCGTTACAATGAATTTATGTGGTTTAAAGATTTATTGTAATTTAGCACCATTGAATTAAACCGAATTTTCATTTGAAATTAAGGCAAATTGGATTGTTTTTTTTAACACTGCTATTAATAACAAATTTGTGAAAAGAATATTGGTCACTGGTGGAGCTGGTTTTGTTGGCTCCCATTTATGCGAACGGTTGCTTCTCGAGGGAAACCATGTGCTGTGCGTTGATAACTACTTTACAGGCGATAAGAGGAATATTGTCCATTTAATGGATAATCATTTTTTTGAGCTGGTGAGGCACGATGTTACCCAACCCTTTTTTGCTGAAGTGGATCAAATATACAATTTGGCCTGCCCTGCTTCTCCTATCCACTATCAGTACAATCCAATTAAAACCGTAAAAACATCGGTTATGGGTGCTATAAATATGCTCGGATTGGCCAAACGGATTAAAGCAACTATTCTACAAGCATCAACCAGCGAAGTATATGGCGATCCGGAGGTACATCCACAAACTGAAGATTACTGGGGCCATGTTAATCCCATCGGTATAAGGAGTTGCTACGATGAAGGAAAACGTTGTGCCGAAACCCTTTTTATGGACTACCATTGGCAAAACAACGTGGATATTAAAATAATACGGATTTTTAATACCTACGGACCAAAAATGCACCCAAACGATGGACGTGTGGTATCAAACTTTATAATTCAAGCACTTAAAAATAAAGACATTACCATATACGGCGATGGGAAGCAATCGCGGAGTTTTCAATACGTGGACGATTTACTAGAGGGAATGATACGGATGATGAACACTCCCAAAGATTTTATTGGACCGGTAAACATTGGAAATCCCAACGAATTTACTATTTTGGAATTAGCCCAATTGGTTATTGAATTAACCGGCTCAAAATCTAAGATAGCCTATTTTCCTTCGCCTGCGGATGATCCCACCCAAAGGCAGCCAAACATTTCATTAGCCAAAGAAAAATTGAATGGATGGGAACCTAAAATCCCTTTAAATGAAGGATTGATTAAAACGATTGCTTATTTTGACGATCTATTAAAAAAGGAAATAATAACCGTTTAATGAAAATTTATGCAACTAATAGAAACAAAAATACAAGGCCTATTGATAATTGAGCCCAAGGTTTTTAGCGACGACCGGGGTTATTTTTACGAAACATTTCAAACCAAACGATACAAAGACTTTGGAATTGATGCGGATTTTATTCAGGACAACGAAGCTTTTTCTGGTTATGGTGTCGTGAGGGGTTTGCATTATCAATTAGCTCCCTACACACAAGCTAAATTGGTTAGAGTTATTCAAGGGGTGGTATTCGATATTGCAGTTGATATTAGAAAAGGTTCACCCACCTTTGGACAATGGGTTGGTATTGAGCTTTCTGAAACCAATAAACGCCAATTTTATGTTCCGCGGGGGTTTGCACATGGTTATTCCGTTATTTCGAAAACCGCCCTATTTTCTTACAAATGCGATAATCTATATCATCCGCAAAGTGAACGGGGAATAAATATAAAAGATACCAGCTTACATTTGGATTGGAAATTACCTGAGAATGAAATGATAATTTCATCAAAAGATACTCTTTTACCTAATTTAGAATTTGCTGAAATGAATTTTACTTATGGAAAAAAAATTTAATATCTTAGTCACTGGCTCCAATGGTCAATTAGGTAGCGAATTACGGTTTTTAGCACCTAAGTATCCAAACATACATTTTATTTTTACCGATGTGGCGGAACTGGATATTACCAAATCGGGTGCTGCTGAAAAATTTGTAAAAGAAAACCCGGTTGATTTCATTATTAATTGTGCTGCTTTTACAGCAGTTGACAAAGCTGAAACCGAGCAGGATCTAGCCTTTTTAATAAATACCGTAGCCGTTGACTATTTAGCCGATGCTGCCAAATCGGTCAATGCCTGCCTGATTCACATTTCTACCGATTATGTGTTTGATGGATCTCACAATACTCCCTACTTAGAAGAAGATGGTGCTATACCGGAAACAGTTTACGGGGATACTAAATACGAAGGTGAAAAATTGCTTGTGTATTCCGATATAAACTATGTTATTTTGCGTACATCATGGTTATACTCTTCGTTTGGAAACAACTTTGTTAAAACGATGCTTCGGCTTGGTAACGAAAAAGAAAGCATCAATGTAGTTTTCGACCAGATAGGTTCACCAACGTATGCCCGCGATTTAGCCAAGGCAATTCTTGATATCACTGGAATAATAGAAATCAATTCAAAGAACCCATTTCAGGAAATATACCATTATACCAACGAAGGAGTGGCCAGTTGGTACGATTTTGCCTGTGAAATTTTTCGACAAAAAAATATTACATGCTCCGTTAATCCAGTGAATACCTATCAATTTCCACTCCCGGCAAAAAGACCTCATTTTTCTATTTTGGATAAATCCAAGTTTAAAAAAGATTTTAACCTGCCCATACCTCATTGGGTTGATAGCTTAAAAGAAATGCTGGCTGAACTAAAATAATATCGTTAAAATAAAAACAATTAAAATAGCAACTATGGAAACTGAATTACTAGCAACAGTAAAGAAAAAGGCAAACGCCTGGCTCAATAGTGCCATTGATGACGATTCAAAAAAACAAATCCGTAATTTATTAGCCAACGACGAAAATGAATTGATTGAATCCTTTTATCGGGAGCTGGAATTTGGAACCGGAGGATTGAGAGGAATTATGGGAGTGGGAACCAACCGCATGAATATTTATACGGTTGGAATGGCAACTCAAGGATTGTGTAACTATTTGCTAAAACAATTTCCTAATCAAGAGATTAAAGTTGCCTTTGCACATGACAGCCGCAATAATGGCCGATTGTTTTGTGAATCAGCCGCACAAATATGCATTGCCAATGGTCTCAAAGTTTATTTGTTCGATTCATTACGCCCAACCCCTGAACTATCATTTGCTATCAGGCACTTGGGATGCAAAAGTGGTGCAGTAATTACGGCATCGCATAATCCTAAAGAATACAACGGCTACAAAGTATATTGGGAAGACGGTGGCCAGATTATTGAACCCCACGATGTGAATATTATTGCCGAAGTCCAGAAAATTACTTCATTAGCTGATGTAAAATGGAACGGAAACAAAGCTGAGATTATCACCATTGGTGAAGAAGTTGACAAAGTATATATTGAGGAACTTAAAAAATTATCGCTTTCACCCGAGGCAATTAAACGCCAGAGCCAATTAAAAATTGTTTACACTCCTATTCATGGCACCGGAGTAAATCTGGTTCCCAGGGTTTTAAAAGAAGTTGGTTTTAAGAATATCATTTCAGTATCCGAACAAAACATCCCCGATGGCAATTTCCCAACGGTACATTCTCCAAATCCTGAAGAACCGGCAGCGTTGAAAATGGCTATTGAAAAAGCCATCGAAACTGGGGCCGACTTAGTAATGGCAACCGACCCCGATGCCGATAGGGTTGGCATAGCCGCTAAAAATAAAGATGGAGTATTTGAACTGCTAAACGGAAACCAAACCGGTTCCTTCTTGATTTATTATTTGTTGACTAAATGGAAAGAAAACGGAAAACTTAAAGGTAAAGAATACATTGTTAAAACCATTGTTACCACTGAGCTGATAGCCAAAATGGCCAAAGATTTCAAAGTGGAATATTTTGATGTGCTAACCGGTTTTAAATACATTGCCGATGCCATTAAACACAATGAAGGGCATAAAACCTTTATTGGCGGAGGCGAAGAAAGCTACGGATATTTAGCCGGCGATTTTGTGCGTGATAAAGACGCCGTAATGTCGTGCATGTTGATTGCCGAAGCAACCGCCTGGGCTACCGAACAAGGCAAAAGTATTTTTGATGTATTGGCCGACATATATATTAAGTATGGTTTTTACAAAGAAAAACTGGTAAATCTGGTTCGTAAAGGCAAAACAGGTGCTGAAGAAATTCAACAGATGATGGATGGCTACCGGAAAAAACCACCCATGGATATTAACAGCTCCACGATTATTAAGATAAAGGATTATCAAGCTCAAAAGGAAATAAACCTAATAACAGGAACTAAAGAAAGTATTACGCTTCCAAAATCGAATGTTTTGCAATTTATAACTGCCGATGGAACCGTGGTATCTATCCGCCCTTCAGGTACAGAGCCCAAAATTAAATTTTATATTGGAACCAAAACCGAACTCAAAAAGATTTCTGATTATAAAAAAGTTGAACAGGAACTGGACGAAAAACTAAATGCTATTTGTAAGGATTTGGGGATTTAATTATCAGATATGAGATTATTAGATTTGAGAATTGAGATGTGCGAACATGTGCTAATGAACTAATAAAATAATGAAATCATACCGGAAAGAATTGTGGTTTGACATAAAAGAACGGAGGGAATTCATCAACATCACTCCCACGGTGAATCAATGTTTACTGGAAAGTGGAATCCAAGAAGGGTTAATACTCATTAACGCGATGCATATCACTAGCAGTGTTTTTATAAACGATGATGAACCGGGTTTGCACCTCGATTTTGAAAAGTGGCTGGAAAAATTGGCTCCTGAAAAACCCTACTCCCAATACAAACACAATAGTTTTGAAGACAATGCAGATGCCCACCTGAAACGAACCATTATGGGCCGAGAAGTGGTGGTGGCTATTACTGAAGGAAAACTTGATTTTGGACCTTGGGAACAGATTTTCTATGGCGAGTTCGACGGTAAACGTCGAAAAAGGGTCTTGGTTAAAATCATCGGAGAATGAATTATTGATTGTAAAATTTTAAACAATTTGTTCAAAACATT
>JAIFNJ010000088.1 GCA_020047835.1 Bacteroidota bacterium | reverse complement strand
TTTTATAATTCATATAAAAACTAAACTTTTTTATTCACTTATTTTAAATGCAATTTCTGTATCCGTTTCATTTCCTAATCTATCCAGTGCCCGAATCTTCATTTTTACAAAGGTTTCTGGTTTAAACCCATCAATAATTCCCTGATAAATTAGTTCTTTACCTCCATTAACGGAATAATAAATCTTATCGTAAACTCCCGTGGCATTGGATACTGATAAGAACAAAGAAACATGGGACGGATAAATATCAACTTCCTTACCATCGATGGTTTCTTTTCCAATTGGATGAATACTAAAACGGGTAAATACTTCAGGACCTGTATTATCTGTAATAAAAACGATGGTATCTCTATTTATGTTACCCAATTTATCCAATGCTTTAACCTCAATTTCATATTCTCTTCCCCGTTTAAATCCGTCAATAATACCGGTAAACATTTTCTCGGTTTCCCCTTTAATGGTATAATAAATCCGGTCGATGGCCACTTTACTGTCGGTAGCCGACAAAAAGAGAACTGCCTGGCTTGAGTAAACATCAACTAGTGAACCCTTTACTTCTTTCTTACTGATTGGTAAAATACTAAACCTTGCAAATATTTCAGGTCCGGCATTGTCAACCACCAAATTGATAGATTCCCGGTTGGAATTATCCACATTATCGTATCCATAAATACTAAGTGAATAAGCTCCTTCATCGGGAATATTGAATGGCTTCTGATAAGTTATTTCTGAGCCGTTATTCAATGAATAGCTTAAAACCTTTAATCCCGATTCTGGATCCATTGCTGAAAGTACAATTTTGGTGTCTTTATTGACAAACGTAGTATCCCGGGTTTTAAACACTTTACCTGTAAAATCATATTTTAGTTGCGGACCGGTTAAATCAACATACGAAGCTCTGCTCCGGGTACTTTTCTCGCTGGCAATACTCTTATTACCTACATTATCGATAGCATACGATGAAACAGCCAATGATCCGGAAATAGTAGTCAAATAAAAAGGTTTATCGTACAACTGAAACTCTTCATTATTGACTGAATATTTTATCTCTTTAACACCCGCTTTATTATCAACTGCTGTTAATTTTAGCTTAGTGCGACCTGAGGAATATTCACGCCCGTTTACCACAAAGCTATTACCCATTATTTCATCAACAAGTATCGGTGCCGTTTTGTCGATATAAAACTTATATTCCTTTTCCACTTCTTTATTGCCAACTTTATCTTCGGCATAATAATAAATGGTATGCTCGCCCTCAGCCCATATTGAAGCACTTAACGGATGATAATACTTTTGAAAATTTTTGCCATCCATTGAAAAATAAACTGAATTCAACCCAGAAATAGGATCCGATGAAGTTAAGATCAATTGAGTTCTACCTGAAATCACATGTTCAAACTTTTCACCATTAAAAGTTAATTCGGTAATTGGTGCTGACAAATCAAGGGTATAATTTTTAGCTTTAATTGGCTCTGCATTTCCAACATTATCAACAGCATAATACTGGATGGAATATGTTTTTTCCTTGTCGAGCGCAATGGGTTTTGAATAAGTTACAAAAGCTCCTGAATCAATGGAAACCAATATTTGTTCCACTCCCGATTCAGAATCAGAACTTGAAAGTTCAACCATTAAACCGCTTCCAATAAATTCTATTTTTCCATCAAAGTATTTTTTCGATGCATCCATTTTCATCACTGTTTTCGGAACCATTCCATCAGCATACATCTCAAATATTACATCGGTTAATGGATAAACTATTTCTTTAGTAACCGTATCAACCGCTGATGGCGATCGGAATGTATTGTAGCCTTCCGTATCTAGATACATGGGGTTTGCAAAAGCCTTTGTACTATCACTTTGCAACTGGTACATAGTACCTTTTTGATTCGGTTCTGTTGATAAATAAAAATAAATTGGCAATGATTTTTGCACATAAAGTTTTCCATCAGGAGCCTTATAAATTTTAAATGGATGCTTCAATGTGCTTTGAGCATTCGCAATAATTGCCAAGAAAAACAAGGCCAAAACCAAGAGTATATTTTTCATAAGTCCTTTTTTTTATATTTCATACGCATTAAAACAAAATATGTTCAATAAAATTTATAAACGGAATCCTATCACCAAAACATCATCGAGTCTTGGATAAGCTGTTCCATGCCAATTCCGCAAAGTTTCCGCTAACATTTCTTTCTGAGTAACAAAAGGCAATTGATAAATGGAATAAAGAAAACTTATGAAATTTTTTGCATAGAATTTTTTACCATATTCCCCACCAAACTGATCACTAAACCCATCAGAAAATATGTAGCAGACCGTTGGGCCATCAATAGCAATGGTCTGTTGATCAAACTTGCGCTCATCCAATTGGCCACCTTTCATAGTTCCACCAATTCCAAAAAAATTTCCTTTGATGGTAGAACCCTGACCATTTTGAATTATAACTAAAGGATTAACGGCTCCAGCAAAGGTTAAGATTTTATTCTTTTCATCATAAAGACAAATTGCCGCATCCATTCCATCGAAATTACCAGTAACTTCTTGATTTAGTGATGCTTTTACCATTACATGCAAAGCTTCCAAAATATTTTTTGGCTCAACAATTCCTTTGTCTATTACAATTTCTTCCAGAAAACTCATACCCAGCATGCTCATAAAAGCCCCAGGCACTCCATGTCCGGTACAATCAATTGCTGCAACAATTTTTAAATGCTCTTGATTGGGTATTTTCGTAAACCAATAAAAATCTCCACTCACTACATCTCTTGGACTGAAAAAAATGAAAGAATCCTTGAAAATATTTTTAATTGAATTAATTTCTGGAAGCAATGCCCCTTGAATATTGCGTGCATAATTGATGCTTTGTGAAATTTGCAAATTCTGTGCTTTAATTTCTTTGTTTTGCTTCTTTATTTCAGCATTCCGGAATTCCAAAACCTGATTATGTCTCTTTTTCTGTTGGTTGCTTCTAAATATTAACAAAGCAACAATAACTACAAACCCCATTCCAACTAAAAAAATTAGGGTTAAAAGCCGTTGACTCTTTAATTCTGCTTGCTTTTTTTGTAAAGCCAATTCCTTTAACTGATTAATTTCTTCCGATATTTTTAATGAATCTTGATACTTAACCAACTTCTTTTCTGTTTCTATTTTTTCTTGTATTGCAATTGTAGCTTTTTGTTCTGCCTTAGCCACTAGTTCAATACTTTTTTGATGAACCTGTTCCATCTCTTCTTTTTGTATTTCTTGTTGAAAAGTGGTAAACAAATTGAAGTATTCCATTGATTTTTGCGAATTGCCTACTTTTCCATATACTTCTGATAGTAAGTCATAGCAAGTCATAAGCAGCTTTTTATTTTTAAATTCCATTGCAACAGAAAGTGCGGCATCCAAATTATCCAATGCCTCTTCATTTCGGTTTAAAGCAATCAATGAAGTGCCAATATTAATCAAGTTAGTAGTAATATCTTGTTTGTTTTCTTGTAACCTGCTAATAAGTAAGCTTTTTCGGAAAAACACCAAAGCTGTTTCCATTTGGCCCATGTCGGAATTTATCATTCCCATATTACTATAAATAGCCTTAATGGCATTGTTGTTACCAATTTCTTTATTAATGGTTACCGACTGGTCAAATGCATCCAGTGCTTTTTCAAGTTTTTCAACCTCCCAATAATAAAAAGCCAATTTATTTAATACCGATGCCAATTGTGGTAAATTATTTGAACTCCGGTATTTTGCAACTTCGTTTATTAATCCTTCCTCCGAAACTTGTGCCAACAAGCTCAAATTGAAAAATGCCATTAAAATTAGTAACGCATATTTTTTGATAAAACTCATAGAATCGGATTGAGGTTTCAACTTACAAAATAATAAAAAAAAGGTTTCAGAAAACCTAAAACCTTATTCAAAAATCATTTTATTATCCGTTTAATAGGAATAAGCAACAAAACTAAAAGGAATGTCAATCATGTGGCTATAATCAACCCCAAGTTCTTGCATGTCTTCATCGGCAAAATACCATACAATTTCCACTTCATTTCCCTCTTGGTATAATTCTGCAAGCCGCTCCACAATAGTTAATAAAAACTTTGAAGTACTGGTATTAAAATATTCCATCTTTAAATGCAACCGGGTAGTTTTAGCTGGTTCATTGCAATAATGTTCCAACCATTCCACCAGCGGATCATAAAATCGGGGTGTATTTTCTAAGATGGAACGGCCACTCATTACTAATTCACCGGTAGTACCATTAAAATCAATATCGGGTCGGTTTAAGTTACCAGTAATTAAAAGTTGTTTGGAAAAGTTTTGAAACATTTACACAAAGTATTTACAATAATTCATTTCATAAAAGTGGCTGAAACAAAAGTTAGATTTCCAACAAACGCGCTGCCATGGCATTGGCTATATTGCGACAACGGTCAATGTCCGATTCATTTGGTGCGCAGCGGGCTTCAACCTGTTCCCCGACTATTTCCCATTTAATGGTTTCAGCAAATTTGTTTATGGCGCGCACACCACCTCCACCCCAACTCGATGACCCAAAAATTCCCAAATACCGATCGCGCAAGCCGTAGTGTTCTAAATCGGAGAGTAAGTGAGCCATTGGTGGAAATATACCTCCATTGTATGCAGAACTTCCCATGATAACCCCTTTAAATTTCCAAATATCGTTTATAATGTAGGAAGAATGGGTTTTTGATGTATCATGCACCCGAACATGTTTTACACCAGCTTCAATAAGGAAACGGGCAATATAATCGGCCATTTTTTCGGTATTTCCGTACATGGAACCAAAAACCACCACAACACCAGCTTCACCTAAATGGGTGCTCCAATTATGATATTTTTCAACAATGTAAGGTATTTTCGATCGCCATATCATTCCATGCGAAGGGGCAATTAATTTAATAGTTAAAGTTTCTAATTTTGCTAACGCTTTTTGAACCTGTGCACCATACTTACCAACAATATTTGAATAGTATCGTCGAATTTCTTCATTAAAACAGGTTAAATCATCCACTTCATCATCAAATACACCACCGTTCAATGTTCCAAAACTTCCAAAAGCATCGTTCGAGAAAAGGATTTTATTGTTGATTTCATAAGTTACCATCGACTCAGGCCAGTGTACCATTGGTATCATAAAGAACTGAAGCACATGGTTTCCCAACGAAAGGGTATCTCCCTCTGCCACTTCATGGATATTTTTGGTTATTCCATAAAATCCTTCTAAAATGGGGAACGTTTTCCGGTTACCTACCAAAATTACATCCGGGAATTCATTTACAACCTCTTTAATTGCACCTGAATGGTCCGGTTCCATGTGGTTTATTACCAAGTAATCTAATGTTTTTTCACCTAAAAGATCTTTTATCCATGCAACCAAATCACCGGAAAATGGGGCTTCAGCCGTATCGATGAGCGCTGTTTTCTCATCATCAATCAAATAGGCATTGTAGGTAACGCCTTTTTCCAATGGCCATTGATTCTCAAATAAATGTTTCCTGCGATCGTTGAAACCTAACCAATAAACCTTTTCGCTTAATTCAACTTTTAAAGACATGATTTTATATAATATTTTAGTTTGCTATGTAAAATTGCCGCAAAATTACTCTTTTTTAACAAAGATCCATTCCCAGTTTGCATTGCTTTCATATAATTGAACAACAAAATAATTATTCAAAAAAAGCATCAGATCCTGGATAATATAGTTTTTTAATAGCCAATTCCTGTGGAAAAATCCGATAAAATACGGTTGCCTCCGAACTCAATTCTCCTTCTTGGTTAAACAATTGAGTATGCACCTCAATGCTTTTCTTATCAGACGCCTTAATAGTACCAACCAATTTTATTTCCTTTCCATCGGTTGGAACCGGTTTATAAAAGTTGATATCAATTTTTGATGTCATACCGGCAGTTTTTCCTTTTATATATACCACCCAACTTGCCAATTCATCGTGCAAAGTAGAATGAATGCCTCCATGCAACGTATCAACATAACCCTGATAAGAACTTTCAGCTTTCCAAAAACTAACAATTTGGTCACCGTCCTCAAAAAATTGCATTTTTAATCCCAATGGATGCGATGAGTCGCACCCAAAACAATGAAAAATATTGGCCTCTTGCCATGGATTTATAATCTTACGCATAGTAATTGGTTTGATTTGATTGGGTGCAAATTAGTGATTAATAAATGTTCTGGCAATCATACTTGAATAATTCTATTACCCCCATTTATTATGAATAATATTTATTACAACTTTAATTATATTAATTTTTTATTAATATAATTGATATTAACTTAAATATTATTTATATTTGTATCGATTTTTTAATACAAGTAACCGTATGAAATTACCTATTTTATGCCCCAGCTGTCAGAGTAAATTAAAAGTGAAAACTTTAAGTTGCGAACAGTGCCTAACTAAAGTAGATGGCAATTTTAAAATGCCGGTACTTGCTGGCTTCCCCGAAGATACCCAACAGTTTATTATTGAGTTTGTTAAAAATAGTGGTAGCCTGAAAGAAATGGCTAAAACCATGTCGTTGAGTTATCCAACGGTACGTAACCGCCTCGATGAAATTATTAACACCCTAAAAACCATAGAAAATGAACACTAATCTAATGCTCAATCCATTTACCAAGATTGCCGGCTTTAAAGCCCTAACTGCAGGGGTAATTGGAATGTTGGTTGCCGGTTATATCAGTTTTTATTCAAATACCCATTTTGATGGTGTATTAAACATACATAGTGGCTTGATAGCGCCTATGTGGATTCATCTCCTTTGGCCATTTGCTAATGTGGCCTTTTTAGGAATCTGGTTTACTCTGTTTGGAATGGTATTTAGCCAATCAAAAATCCGAATAATTGACATTTTTGGTACCCAAGCGTTTGCTTTCCTGCCGCTTGTACCAGCTAGTTTAATGGGTTTCTCAAAAAGCATAGAACGCTTGACTGAAAAGCTTATTGGCATTGACCCTAAAGCTATTAGGATGGATATGTTACCCCTGAATGATTTACTAATGGTAATGGTTATTGGGTTAATCACTATTACCCTTACAGTATGGAGTGGAATCTGGATTTACAACGGCTTTAAAGAATCGGCTAACCTGCCGCACAAAAGGGTTATTCCGGTTTTTATTATTGGAATTATAATGGGTATGATATTGCCTAAATATGTAATTGGACATTTCTTGTTGAATTAATCCACGAAACGCAATAAATTCAACAAGAAGCGAAGCAGGCGCTTCGCTATCCAAAAATATTAGGAACTTGCAGCGCCTGCTGCGAGGAAAATAACTATAAAAAACGGAATTATGAAAACAAAATTAGAAAAAGAGTTCTCCGATTTGATGCACAAAAACCCAACTAACTGGAAGGCTGGCATTTTTTATTTCAATCCCGCAGATCCAAGGATAATTGTTCCTAAACGCATTTCCATGATGGGTTGGACTTTAAATTTTGCTAGTCCTTATGCTTATATTTCGATGATTGCAATACTTATACTTATTATTGCTACATCCTTCATTGGAAACTAAATTCGGAACAAATTGAATTTAAAACACGTCGAAACATAACAGTAACAATTCCAATATATGATGTAACTTGCAGCCCTAATTACAATTGAATGGACCCAAACATACGAGCCAATATAGAACCCGGAATTAAGGTGTCGATTGTCCAAAAACAAGATCAACGTTCCGGCAAACTTACTGATGGCATTGTAAAAGATATACTCACTAACTCGCAAAACCACCCACACGGCATCAAAGTGCGGTTAACCAATGGTATCGTGGGACGGGTGCAACAGATTAATGACTAAGCAAATGACACCAGAACCAAGTCAAAAGAACAATCCCTTGCATGGCATCAAATTGGAAACCTTGGTTACCGAATTGGTGGATTATTTTGAATGGGATATGCTCGGTAAACTCATTCCTATCAATTGCTTCCTAAAAGATCCCAGCATAAAATCAACGTTAAAGTTTTTACGCAAAACCCCTTGGGCTCGGCAAAAAGTGGAAGAGCTTTATCTGGAATATTTCGATAAGATACGAAATGAAGTAAAATGAATTTCACCACCCCAATTCTGAATTCTTTTTTTTGAAATAAGCTTTCGTTCATTCATAAATTTTTCCGATACCCAAACTACTTCTACAAATTATTTTATATTTGTGTTACTATTTTAAAATACGTAACACGATGTCGCTAAAACGTTTTGGAGTTTCACTGGAAGAAGAACTGCTGACCGATCTGGATTTAATTGTTGAAAACCAAAGGTTTCCCAATCGATCCCGGGCCATCCGATTCTTGGTAAACGACCATAAAACACGGCAAAGCATTGCAGGAAATCAGCAAGTTACTGGTGCTATAGTATTGGTTTACGACCACCGTATTGCCAGACTTCATACCGAAGTTGCAAATTTACAGCATGAATACCATTGTATGGTTCTCTCAAGCCAGCATATACATTTAGACGAAAAAAACTGCATTGAAACCATTGCTGTGCGTGGCACTGCAGACAAAGTAATCAAACTCAGCAATAAATTATTAGCTATTAAAGGCATCCGGCACGGAAACTTGGTGGCATCATCCATTGAATAAATTGAACCATGAAAAAAACAAACTTGCTTTGTGCTGCGGCCATACTCTTTTTTTTTAAAACCACGGGTTTTGCACAAGATGAATTAAAAGCAGTAACAAATACCATTGCTATTGAAGAAGTAGTAGTAACTGGAACTAAAACTTCGGTTAACCGAAATCAGGTTCCGTTAACCATTTCGGTAATAACCGGCGATAAAATTGAGAAAAGCTTTGAATCGTCGCTGCTTCCGGTTTTAAGCGAACAAATTCCGGGACTTTTTGTAACCGAACGCGGAGTAACAGGCTTTGGTGTGGCCAATGGTGCTGCCGGACAAATTTCCATCCGTGGAGTTGGTGGTTCTCCCACCACCGAAGTGCTGGTTTTATTGAACGGAAATCCACAATACATGGGTATTATGGGGCATCCGTTAGCCGATGCATATCGTTCTGCAAATATTGAACGGGTTGAAATAATACGCGGCCCGGCATCTATGCTTTATGGTTCCAATGCCATGGGAGGTGTTATTAACATTATTACCAAAGAACAAACATCGGAAGGAGCCAGTGCCCATGCCAACCTTCAATACGGTTCCTTTAACACATTGAAAGTTGCCACAGGTGGCGGGTTTAATAAAAATGAGTTTAATATTTATGCCGGACTAAACCACGACCAAACCGATGGCCACCGCGAAGCATCCTATTTTAAAAGTACCGATGGCTATTTAAAAACTGGTTATAAGCTGAATCAACACCATACAATTTCAGCGGATTTATCAATCGTAAATTTCCGTGGAGCTGACCCCGGCTTGGATACCTCCGATATTATAAAACATGGCGATACGTTAGATATTTTTCGCGGCATGGGAGCTATTTCACTTAACAATCGATATGAGAAATTTGACGGTTCAGTTCGGATGTTCTACAATTTCGGAAACCATGATATTACCGGATTTTTATCGAACGACTTTAATTATGGCCTCATGTTTTATGAAAATTTCAAGTATATAAAAGGAAACACGATAACTTTGGGTGTGGATTATAAAACTTATGGTGGAAAAGCCGAATTAACAAAATACATGGGCGGAACAATACTTACAGACACATCAATAAATGAATTGGCTGGTTACATAATGGTTCAGCAAAATCTGTTTTCCAAATTAACTATAAATGCTGGGATTCGTATAGATAATAACTCGGTGTTTGGGACTGAGCTTGTCCCTTCCGGAGGAATTTCATACAATCCATGGAGCACTACAACTATTGCAGCTTCTGTATCAAAAGGATTTCGCAGTCCAACAATTCGTGAATTATTTATACAATTTCCCTTTGCTCCGGCTCCCAATCCTGAGTTAAACGCAGAAAAGTCAATTAATTCAGAACTATCGGTTCAACAAAAACTGTTTGAAAATAAACTGGCACTTGAGGTTGGTGTTTATACTATAAAAGGTAGCGATTTTATCGCTGTTGGCTTGAATGAGGCAAATAAAAAAACCTATCTGAATATTGGCGAAGTGCATAACAGCGGCTTGGAATTAGCTATAAACCATAAGGTAACCAATTGGCTGAGTTGGAATGCCAATTACAGCTACATTAATATGGAAAATCCGGTAGTAGGAACGCCTACACAAAAGGTATTCGCGGGAATATCGTATCACCCTAATAAATTCGATTTTACCACTTCGTATCAATACATTTCAGATATTTACAACACGGTTGGCCTGATAGAATCAAAAGAATCGTACGGATTATTGAATGCTCAAGCCAGTTATCGGGTACACAAAACCTTAAAACTATTCATAAAAGGCGAAAACCTGCTCAATGAAGAATATAGCATCAACGCAGGTTACACCATGCCTGGTGCTACCTTAATGGCAGGTTTTACTTTCAATTATTCTATGGATTAGAGAAAAAGCGAAAAATGAATCCCATTTCAATAACACTGTCCAAAGAACTGAAACAGAAAGCACCAAAAATGGCGTTGGGTGTAATTCAGTGCAATGTAACCAATAGCTCCTTTAATGCAGAACTCTGGGAAGAGATTCAAAAAGTTACG
>JAIFNJ010000123.1 GCA_020047835.1 Bacteroidota bacterium | reverse complement strand
CAGCAGAAGCCGCAAAAGCCCTAGCCATAAAAACCAGCATCGATACTACTGATAAAGAGATTGACCGAATGGTTTATGAATTGTATGGGTTGAATGAGGAGGAGATTAAAATTGTGGAGGGTGTAAACTGATTCAGATAATACGCAGCGTTATAAATAAAAGGCAACTTAAAAATTCAAAGAGTATGGAAAAACAATTTAAGAGGTACTTTATTTTTATGTCGGGGCTGTTATATCCGGATGTATATAATCAAGAATCTTTTGAAATGCCCGGCTCCAGCTATTTTAAAGCAGGCTTACGGTACCGATTCAAATCATGTTTGCAAATGAAAATAGGATGGAAAAAATTCTGATTGTTTATGCTTCATTTAAGGGCTCAACTGAAGAAATTGCTGAGAAAATGAAAGCAGTGCTTGAAACTAAAAATTATTCCGTTGACATGGTTCCTTCCGAAAATAAAAGATTGGATTTGTCAAGTTACGATTTAATAATATTAGGCTCGGCTATTCATGGTGATCAGCCACATCCAGCCATTATTGAATTTGTAAAAGCAAATGGGGATCAATTGAAAGAGAAAAAAACAGCCGTATTTATTGTTAGTATAACTATTACATCAACCAAAGCTGAAAAAAAAGAAAATGCAACACATTATCCTGAAAAGGTTGCCATTGGTTTTAACCCTATTAGCAAGGTAGTTTTTGCAGGTGTTGCTAACGATGGAGGCTGGTTTGCAAACTGGATGGGGAAAGTAATATTGGGTATTAGTCCCGGAGACTTTAGGGACTGGGAAAAAATAGAGGATTGGACTTTATCATTGACAAGTTTTATCACAGAATAATCGATACAAACAAATTTCAGTGCTTGCTCAGGTATGGGTAAAATTTGTAACGAAGAGTAACTTCCTTTATTTAAAAATTATCATTTATCAATCATTTTTTTAACTTTGAGTATTGCTTAAAAACTAGGAAAATGAAACAACCCATTACTCCAAAGGAAGGAATCAGGCAGATTCAGACAAATTTTTGGTTTGCACTAATTTTACCCTTGGTGGTGTTTACATTGGCTCATTTTATTGTTTCCTTATTCCAAGGTGGTATTGCATCGGAACAAGCAAAATTTTCAAATGCTATTTTTATTGGCCTTATTGGTTCTTGTATTTTGGTAATAACTTCAACCATTTGGATAAGCCGTTCCCGGATAAAAAAAATCGATAAAGCGGCTCCCATATTGAAAAAGTTAATGGATTACCGCGATATCAATTTGTGGACTTATATAGGTTTAGACATATGTTTGCTTTTAAGCGCCGTTTATTATTTATTGGAAGACAATACCCAAATCCTTTTCCTATCCATTTCTCTAATAATTTTACTTATAACGTTGTTTCCAACCAAAGAACGTATTGCCCACGATTTGGAATTGAACCAGAAAGAACGGTTTGAGATAGGATAATCTTGTAGCCGCAAGCTAGGGCTTAACTTTTTATTAATCAATAATTTGCTGTAACAACATTTTGTTTGTCAAATCCTGACTTTTAAATAAAATATTTCTCGTTTTGGTTTGTTGTTTATTTATATTTCGTATTTTTACGAAATACAAAATAAATAAATATGAAAACCGATAAACAAGAATTGGAATTTGTTGAAATGGCCCGGTTTGCCAAGGCCATGAGCCATCCCATCCGACTACAAATACTCAGCCTGTTAAGCAAAAGTGACTGTTGCTATACCGGCGATATTACCGACGAATTACCTATTGCCCGTTCTACCTTGTCGCAACACTTTAAAGAGCTAAAGGCCGCAGGATTGATTCAAGGGGAATACAATCCACCCAAAATAAAATACTGTCTGCAGCCCGATAATTGGGAAAAGGCCAAAAAGCAATTCGATAATTTCTTTGAATCAAACAAAAAAAGTTCTTGTTGCTAACTTAAAAAAATACAAATATGACCGATATAAAAAAAATAGTAAAGGATAAATATTCCAGCATTGTATTGGATAATTCCAATTGCTGTGGTGGCACCACCAATTGCTGTGGACCGGAAAGCTACACCGTTTTTAGTGAAAATTATGAAACACTAGAAGGATACAACAAAGATGCCGATTACAACTTAGGGTGCGGTATTCCCACAGAATATGCTCAGATTAATTTGGGCGATTCAGTGCTCGATTTAGGCTCCGGTGCCGGGAACGATTGTTTTGTAGCACGGGCCATTGTTGGAGAAGCGGGCAAGGTAATCGGACTGGACTTTACCGATGCCATGATACAAAAAGCCAACAGCAATCGCGATAAGCTTGGATACGCAAATGTGGAATTTGTAAAAGGTGATATTGAAAGCATGCCTTTACTGAATCAATCATTTGATGTGATTATCAGCAATTGTGTGCTGAACCTGGTTCCTGATAAAGATAAGGCATTTGCTGAGATGTGCCGGGTACTAAAACCGGGGGCTCATTTTTGCGTTTCGGATGTAGTAATTACCGGCAATTTACCAGAGAGCATAAAAAAAGATGCTGAAATGTATGCCGGTTGTGTATCAGGGGCCATTCAGAAGGAGGAATACTTGGGTATCATAAGTAAAGCAGGATTTACAAATGTTGTGGTTAAAAAGGAAAAGGAAATCCGGCTGAGCGATGAGCTTTTGTCGGCATACCTAACTAATGAACAGATTCTTGAATTCCGAAATTCACAAACCGGGATTTATAGCATTACCGTTTATGCCGATAAAATTTAAATTGTAAAAACATGGATTATAAAAACTTAAAACCCGTAGGGATGGAAATTAAAATTTTAGGAACCGGTTGCAGTAAGTGCAAATCGTTGGAAAAAGCCACTCAGCAAGCTGTGGAGGAATTAAAATTAAATGCAGTAGTTACAAAGGTGGAAGATATTGTGGAAATAATGAAATATGGAGTAATGTCGACGCCGGCCTTGGTATTGAACGAAAAAGTTCTGGTGTATGGTAAAGTACCCAGCATTAATGAAATTAAAGAATTACTAACTAAATAACCGAACTTATGAAAACAATGAAATGGATGTTGTTGGCCGTTTTGTTTACATCTCAGCTACAGGCTTGTAATGCACAATCGTCTGAAAATAAAAAGGCATCGGGTGAAAGCCAGATATCGGAAAACAAAGGGGTGCAGGTGTATTATTTTCACTATACCCGGCGCTGTGCCACCTGCAATGCCGTTGAAGAAGTTTCAAAACAATCTTTAAAGGAGTATTATGGCGATAAAGTGGCTTTTGCTTCCGTAAATTTAGATGATGCTACTTCAGAGGAATTGGCAAAAAAATTGAATGTAGAAGGGCAAACACTGCTTGTAGTGAATGGTCCGGAACGTTTCGACCTAACCAACGATGCTTTTATGAATGTGAATAGCAAACCCGAAAAGCTGAAAGCGCTGATTAAAAAAACCATTGATCCTTTATTGTAAACCAAATGGATTTTTTTCAAAACTTATTGGAGTCGGCCAATGGCCCCATACTTACCGCTTTTTTACTGGGATTAATGACAGCCATCAGCCCCTGTCCGCTGGCAACCAACATTACGGCTATTGGCTTTATAAGCAAGGATATTGAAAACCGGAAGCGCGTTTTTGTTAACGGCTTAATTTATACACTAGGCAGAGCATTTACATACACTGCATTGGGCTTGGCGTTTTTCTTTGGAGCCGGTAAATTTCACCTATCGGGATTTTTACAACAAAACGGCGAAAAAATCATTGGTCCCTTATTGATTGTGATAGGCCTTTTTATGCTGGGGATTTTAACGGTAAAGCTTCCCGGATTATCAAAACTCAGCGATAAAATTGGTTCCAAAAGCGGACAAAGCCCATGGGGCGCTTTTTTGTTGGGCGTTGTTTTTGCGTTGGCATTCTGTCCTTACAGCGGGGTTCTCTATTTTGGCATGCTCATTCCCATGACCATTGCCAGTGTAAGCGGTTTGTATCTACCGCTTGTTTTTGCCGTTGCCACCGGAATTCCGGTAATACTTTTTGCCTGGTTAATTGCTTTTTCAATTGGTTCGCTGGGTAATTTTTACAACCGGATAAAAGGCTTTGACCTTTGGTTCAGAAGGGTTATTGGAGTAGTATTTATTGGAGTGGGTATTTACTATTTAATTGTGTTGTTTTTTATGTAAAAAATGTATGACACTGAAAAAAGATTAGAAAATCATGAGATCCACTGAGGAAAATAGATTAAAAATCTCAGTAGCAGGTCAGCCGCATTTAAAAAAAAACCCAGAGGGATTTAATGTGAGTAGCCCCGGGTTGAAACCCGGGGTACATGAATTTGCGTTATAAAATCGGCGCAAGCAGCGGGAATTAATTGAAATAAAGAAGAAACCATGCGCCGGAAAGGGGAATCTCAAATTGTAGTTCTTAAACGCGGTTGCTCTGATCTCAGCGGCCTTCATTTATACTCTTAAAAACGCAGTGTACGAAAAATGATATAATACTAAAAATTCATTATTTTGAAAATAAACCGAAAAATACTAATCCCCCTATTGTTGCTGCCTGTTTGGTTTGCTATATACCATTATTTGCAACCACTTACCGACCAGTTTATTGATAATGTATTAGGCTTGGAAAAAGGCAAACACCTTACCGAAGCCTTGCGCTTCTTTGTTTTTGAATTCCCAAAAGTGATGCTTCTGCTCACTCTCATTATCTTTTTTGTGGGGATTATACGAACTTATTTTACTCCCGAACGCACCCGAAAAGCTCTGGAGGGTAAAAAAACATTTACCGGTAACGTAATGGCGGCCCTACTAGGAATTGTAACCCCATTCTGTTCCTGTTCGGCCATACCGTTGTTTTTAGGATTTGTAGAATCGGGAGTTCCACTTGGAGTCACCTTTTCGTTTCTTATTGCAGCTCCCATGATAAACGAAGTTGCCATCATTCTTTTATATGGAATGTTTGGCTGGCAAGTTGCCGCTATTTATGTTGGAACCGGATTAGCCATAGCCATTCTGGCGGGTTGGGTAATCGGACTATTAAAACTGGAAAAATGGGTGGAACCCTGGGTTTATAAAACCCATTTAGGGGAAAGTGGAGTGCAGGAAGAAAAACTCAGCTTTGCAAACCGCATCAATCTTGGTTATGAAGCCGTAAAAGAAATTGTTGGCAAAGTATGGATTTATGTAGCATTGGGAATTCTTGTAGGTGCAGGCGCTCATGGTTATGTGCCCGAAGATTTTATGGCATCATTAATGGGCAAATCAGCTTGGTATTCTATTCCACTTTCCATTGTTATAGGTATTCCGTTGTATTCCAATGCTGCCGGAATTGTGCCCATTGTTTCAGTACTCATTGAAAAAGGAGCTTCACTGGGAACTGCGCTGGCCTTTATGATGTCAGTAATTGCACTTTCCTTACCCGAAATGATTATCCTGCGTAAAGTATTAAAACTACCATTGATCCTAACCTTTATTGGTATTGTGGGCACCGGAATAATGATTGTTGGTTATTTGTTTAACTATTTTTTTTAATGGGAAGAGAGTAGCAAACTATGCTGTGGACTAACTGATTTTTTAACTTAATAGTAAACTATCATGAAAACAAATTCATTAGGTTTTATTGGTGGGGGACGAATTACAAAAATTATCCTCCAGGCATTCCAAAACAATGGTATCGCCTTCGAAAAAGTGGTGGTAAGCGATACCAATCCCGAAGTGCTGAACGCATTGAAATTGCATTTTCCGAACATTACGGTAACAACCGATAATATACAGGAAGTGGTGCAAAACGAACTGGTTTTTATTGCCCTGCATCCGCCGGTAGTGATGGAAACAATAGGTAAAATAAAAGAAATGGTAAGTAAAGAAACTATTTTGGTTTCGTTGGCTCCCAAACTCACCATCGAAAAAATGGCTGCCGCCTTGGGTGGATTTGCAAACCTAGCCCGAATGAACCCAAGTGCAGCTGCGGTTGTAAATAAAGGAGTAAATCCCATCGCCTTTTCGCATGAAATGCAAGTAGATGCAAAAAATAAAATATTGGAGTTGGTGCGTTCCTTAGGCTCAACACCGGTGGTGGCAGAGTCGAAAATTGAGGCATATGCCGTTATTAGCGCTATGGGTCCAACCTATTTCAATTTTCAGATTCAAAAACTAAAAGAATTGGCCGTAAGTTACGGTATGGATGAAAAGGAAGCCCAATCGGTAATTACCGAAATGCTTTGGGGAACCACTGAAACCCTTTTCCATTCCGGTTTAACTTACCCTGAAGTAGTTGACTTGATTCCGGTAAAACCCATGGCCGAAGTGGAAGAAACCATTAAAGGCTATTACGACCAATTTTTGAATGGGATTTACAATAAAATTAAGCCCTGAGGACATTCTGAAAAGAAATAAATGAACAAGGTATTTGTTAAAATAAAAGAATTACTCCCAATTTTTGGGGTAGTGGCAACCGTATTGTTTTTAATCCTGCTTTTTACTTTTAAAGATAAGCTGAACCAATTATCTTCCAAAGTGATTCAGTCGCAGGCAAATACTGAGGTTATTAGTAATGCCTCAGCTTATGTTGATTCTGTGTTTAATTATTCCAAACATCCATCCAATTATCAGATTACCTTTCTCGAGTTTGGAGCTACTGGTTGTTCCGCCTGCCGCCAGATGGAAAAGGTGATGGAGGAGGTAAAAAAGCAATATCCCGAAAAGGTAAATGTAGTTTTTCTGAACATTTTAAAACCCGAAAGTCAAACCCTAATGAAATATTTTGGTGTAGCCGCTATCCCCACACAAGTATTGCTTGATAAGGAGGCTAAAGAATTTTTCAGGCACACTGGGTTTTATTCAACAGAGGAATTGCTAATTGAGATGAATCTGCCCATTAAATAAATGGAAGATTTAACAATTTCTTAATATGGATTCTTGACGTATCCTTACGTTATAAAATTATTAGTCGTATTTTTACGTCATAAAAAGCAGGAGATATGGTAATCGCAAAATCTGAACTTTTCACAGGGGAACAACAAAAGCAAGCAATACTTTTTAAAGCACTTGCTCATCCTGCCCGGTTAGCCATATTAATGTATCTGGCTGAAACAAAAACCTGTATTTCCGGTGATATATCTGATAAATTGCCTTTGAGCCGGACGACCGTAAATCAGCATCTTATGGAATTAAAAAAGGCAGGGTTAATAAAAGGAACAATTTCGGGCAGCAAAACCAATTATTGCTTGAACACTTGTGAAATTGAGAAAATGGACCAAATGAACCGTCAGTTTTTTCAGAACCTGTTAATTGTACAATCCAATGAATGCTCATAAGTCTTATTTTGGAACATCGGGGTTTTGGGCATCCGGATTTTTAAATCTGACTCCAAAAGAAGCCTATCTGCATTGTCAGAAGGGAGCTGTTTTGCTCGATGCGAGATTGCCTTATTTTGTTGGTTTTAAAGGGTTTGATGTTCCAAAAGTGATTGCTGTTCCCCTGACTGAATTGGAGCAGAAAATACCGGAGCTATCAAAAAAAATGCCAATGATTGTGGCCGATTCTGTGGGCATTCACAGCCATGAGGCCATGTTGATGCTCCAAAAGGCAGGGTATCGGAATATCGCCAATTTAGCGGGCGGCATGGTGGAATGGGAGCACGATGGGTTGCCAATTAAAGTGGACATCAAATACCGCTTGTCAGGATCGTGTGTATGTCAGTTAAAATAAAGATTATCAATATCTAGAATCAAGTAACCAGCAACCAGTAACAATAAAATCTATAAAATATGAAAGTACTTATCTTGTGTACCGGAAACTCCTGCCGAAGCCAAATGGCGCATGGTTTCCTCCAATCGTTCGATAAATGGATTCAGGTAGAATCGGCAGGTACCGAAGCTTCCGGAAAGTTGAACCCCACAGCCGTTCAGGTAATGAAAGAAATCGGCATCGACATTAGTCTTCACACTTCCGATTCGGTGGCCAAGTATTTGGACCAGGAATGGGATTATGTAATTACCGTTTGTGGTGGGGCCAACGAAAACTGCCCGGCTTTTTTAGGCAAAGTAAAAACCCGGTTACACATTGGGTTCGACGATCCAAGTCATGCCGTTGGAACCCCCGAATTTGTAATGAGCGAATTTTATCGGGTACGTGATGAGATTAAAGTAGCTTTTTTTAATCTTTACACCGAAAAAATTAAACCTCAGTTGTAGCATGAAAGTATTTTACACCATTGGCCTTTTGGTGATGTCGAACCTGTTTATGACGTTTGCCTGGTACGGGCATCTGAAATTCCGTGAATTCAAATGGTTCGAAACATTAACCCTCACAGGAATTGTATTAATCAGTTGGGGAATTGCCCTGTTTGAATACTTTTTTCAGGTTCCTGCCAACCGAATTGGCTTCCAGGGAAACGGTGGTCCCTTTTCGCTGGTGGAGCTCAAAGTATTGCAAGAGGTCATTACTTTGGTGGTATTTACTGTCTTCACCCTGGTTTTCTTTAAAACCGAAACCTTCCGTTTGAATCATATTATTGGATTTGTATTTCTGGTGTTAGCCGTTTACTTCATCTTTAAAAAATAACAATATGTCACCATCGAAAAAAAGATTGAAATTTCTGGACCGTTATCTTACGGTTTGGATATTTGCAGCCATGGCTGTTGGAGTGCTTTCTGGATATTTTTTTCCTGCCATAGCACAATTCTGGGAATCGTTAAAGTCGACTCCCGAAAGTACCACCAACATTCCCATTGCCATTGGCCTTATATTAATGATGTACCCGCCGTTGGCGAAAGTCAAGTACGAAGAGCTGGGAGATGTGTTCCGCAATTATAAAGTTTTGACGCTATCTTTAATTCAAAACTGGATTATTGGGCCCGTTTTGATGTTTGCTTTGGCCATCGTGTTTTTCAAGCTCTTTCCGGGCGAAAACAATGCCAACCTGCCGTATATGTATGGCATCATTATGATTGGGTTGGCCCGATGCATTGCCATGGTAATTGTGTGGAACGATTTGGCCGAAGGCGACACCGAATATGCTGCCGGATTGGTGGCCTTCAACTCCATTTTCCAGGTGCTTTTCTTTTCGGTGTATGCTTACTTTTTTATTGCAGTATTGCCCGGATGGTTTGGAATTCCCACCCATCATGCTGTAGAAAACATTACCATGGGTCAGATAGCCAAAAGTGTATTCATTTATCTAGGCATTCCTTTTATAGCTGGTTTCCTGACACGTTTTATCTTAATCCGGGTTAAAAGCAAGGAATGGTTTCATAGTAGGTTTATTCCAAAAATTAGTCCCATAACCCTGATAGCATTATTGTTTACCATTGTGGTTATGTTCTCACTGAAAGGCGAATACATTGTTAAAATACCACTCGATGTGGTACTGATAGCCATTCCGCTGCTCATCTATTTCATCATCATGTTTGTGCTTTCGTTCTTTATGAGCAAAAGGGTAGGAGCCACCTATGGGCAAACCGTAACGCTTTCGTTCACCGCTGCCAGCAACAATTTTGAGTTGGCTATTGCCGTGGCCATTGCCATCTTTGGCATGAACTCCGGCGAAGCCTTTGCCGCCGTAATTGGACCGTTGGTTGAGGTTCCGGTTATGATAGGATTGGTTGGCGTAGCGTTTTATTTCAGGAAGAAGTATTTTAGGTAAAATTGATTTGCACTAAAGCCCTTTATTGACCTATTATGCTTTTCGAATTGGTTTTGGTGATTAATTTTTTTGTACTATTCAACCCAATTGGCCACAGATTCACAGATTTTTAAATAGAGTTTTTTGTAAGGATGCACCAATTTTATGAAAAAATATTTTTCATCTGAAGTTCTACAATTAATTTTTAATTTAATCAGTGAATCTGTGGCTTTTAAATTAATTATTAATTAAATCTATGGCTGGATAGTTACATTAACTTCCGGAAACTTCCTATTCAACACCTCCTGCCGGTAATTGAAAATGAATTCCAATTGTTTTCTGATGAATAAGGAATTGGCAAGGACCCCCAAGAAACCAAATGGAGGTTTATAGGAAACAATATCGGTCATTAAAACACCGGTTTCAGTTGGTTCTAATAAATGCTGATGATGCCATATACTATAAGGACCGATTCGTTGCTCATCCACAAAATACCGGAGTTCTTCCATTTGCGTTATTTCGGTAACCCAGCTCATTTTTATTCCCAGTAACGGTTTTACGTGGTAATGAATAATCATCCCCTTGTAAATTTTGTTGGGAAGATTTTTGGTGACGATGTCGAAACCCATATAAGCCGGGGTAATCTCTTTTAATTTTTGAGGCGTGGAAATGAATTCCCAAATCACATCCAGAGTCGTTGTTAGGTGTTGCTTTTTAATGAGCTGGTAAAAGGCCATTTTAACGTTTTTAGTTATTTGTTGCAATTTTTTTAATCATTCCCCTAAAGATAAATCCATGAAACGGGAGTACCGCATACCAATAGATACGGCCCCACAATCCCAACGGACGGAAAGTAGCTGTTTGGTAAAGGGTATTATCCTTGATGCTGAATTCGAGCCAGGCTTCGCCGGGCAATTTCATTTCGGCATACAGAAGCAGCCTTTTTTCTTCTTTGTTGGCATGCAGTACCCTCCAGAAATCGAGGGAATCGCCGGCCATTAATTCGCTGTTGCTTCTTCGTCCCCGTCGTAACCCAACACCCCCCACCAGTTTATCCAAAAAACCGCGCAGCA
>JAIFNJ010000069.1 GCA_020047835.1 Bacteroidota bacterium | reverse complement strand
ATTTCACGTAATCGTTAAAACTAAATCCAAAAAGATTCACCTTGCTACCACTTTGTCCATTGAGAGATAGTTTTCCGTAAGCATCGGTAAAACCAAAAGGGAGCCCATTTTCATTGGCATAAGAGTAGAGAGTCTTGGATGTTTTATCGATATAAGAGCTTTTAATAGAACCCACAGCCGTCAAACTCATTCCTTTTTCATCTTTTTGTTTTATTAAGGGAGCCTCTAATAAAAGTTTACTTCCAAATGTATCACCAGAGAATTTGCCAGTGAGTTTTTTCTTGTTGCCATCACGGGTGGTAATGTCCATTACTGATGATATACGACCGGAATACTGCGCATTAAAACCTCCAGTAAAAATATCGGCATTCCGTATTAAATCGGCATCAAATACCGAAAACAATCCAATTGAATGAAAGGGATTGTAAATGACCATGCCGTCGAGCAATACTTTATTTTGGATGGGTGAGCCACCCCGAATATACAGTTGACCGCCCTGATCACCGGTAAAAACTACTCCTGGAACCACTTGTAAGTATTGCGCTAAATCGGGCTGTGCCCCAACTGAAGGAAGCATGCTTAGTTGTTTTGGGCTGACTTTTGTTACGGATGCATGAATTTCTTTTTTCATTTCCTGATATTCAGCCGATACTACAAACTCTTCCAACCTTATGGATGATTCTGTTAGATAAAGTTTTTTAGTTTGCAACTGGTTGGTTCCAATATTAATTGGTTCTGTCAAAGTATCATATCCAACCGAGGTTATCATTAGCACATAATTCCCTGCTGGTATTTTTGTAATGCTGAAAAATCCATTTACATCGGTAGATGCACCTATGGTAGTTCCCTTTAAATACACATTGGTAAAAACAATGGGTTCCCCGTTTTTTATTTCATAAACAAAACCTCTGATAGTGGATGTTTGCGAATAAGAAAATGAAATAATAAAAAGTAAAAACCCTAAGGGAACCAGCTTTTTCATTTGAATTTTTTGAAGGAAAAGGAAATTTGGGTAATTGAATGAAAAGAACCGGGTAATATTCCCGGTTCTTTATAAATTTTTATTCTTGATCCATGGTATCAAGTAACCGAAGCTTTTGCTTTAAATCTTCCATATTCTTTTTTGCCAAATCTATTTTCCGGTTTACTTCAACTAATAGGGCACTGGAGTTTTTTGATTTGGAGAAAAACCCGATGTTATTCTCATATAAAGCAATTTCGTTTTCCATTTCTTTAAGCCGGGTTGCCAGTTTACTCCTTTCAGAGTAAATTTTCGCCTTTGACTGGGTACCAGCCCAATTTTCCACTTTAGAACGATAGTTTATTTTATCTCGCTCGGTAACATCAATTTTTAGGCTATCAAACTGAGCGTTAATGGCATCACGGAATTCTTTGGTAATTTCATCTTTTTTGTTGAGTGGCACGTGCCCAATTTCTGACCATTGTTTTTGAATATCAATTAGTATTCTCAGGTTTTCTTTGTCTTCGTTGCCTTTTACAAAAGTTTTAACTTTGTCAATGAGTTCCAATTTAAGTTTCAAATTTTCTTCCTGACGCGCATCAGCGGTATTGTAAAATTCCGATTTTTTATTGAAAAACGAATCACAGGCTGTGCGGAACCTTTTCCATAAAATGTCAGAATGTTTTTTAGGCACTGGGCCAATTTCTTTCCAGCGTTTCTGAAGTTTCACAAAGTCTTCCGTAGTTTTTTTCCATTCGGTGCTATCTTTCAGCGCTTCAGCCTGAACACACAAATCTAATTTATATTGCAGGTTGTTTTTTTGAACCTCTTTAGCTTCTTTATAAAAATCACGCTTGAGCGCAAAAAACTTATCGCAGCCGGTTTTAAACCGTTGATAAACCTTATTGTTATCTTTTTTAGGAGCAAACCCAATAGTTCTCCAAAGTTTTTGAATTTCAATGATGGTATGCGCTTTATCTTCCCAAACTTTTGGGTTCGAAAAATCAGCAGTTAATACTTCTTCAATTCTCTCGCAAAGTGCTGTTTTTTGCTCTAAGTTTTTAATTTGCTGGTCTTTAATTTCATCAAAATAAACCTGATGTTTTTTATTTATTTGACTGGTAGCGTTTTTAAACCGATCCCAAATGTCTTCTTTTTGTTCGCGGGGTACGGGGCCAATTTCTCTCCAGTGGTTGTGATAATCCTGAAGCAGTTTAAAGGCTTTAGTAACGGAGTCTTCAATCAATAAAGCTTCTGCTTTTTCGCATAACTCCATTTTTAGCTCCATGTTTTTCTTCAAATCCAAATCACGCAGTTCCTTATTTATTTTAATGTAGTCGTAGAATTTTTCCACATGGTGGTTGTAGTTTTCCCACAAATTTTTCACTTCACTTTGAGGAACTAAGCCTATGTCGCGCCATTTTTGTTGTAAATCGCGAAATTCCTGAAAGGTTCTGTTTATGGATTCTTCGTTGTTAACCAATTCCTTTATTTCTTCAACTATTTGAAGCTTTGCTTTTAAATTGGCTTGTTTTACCTCTTCGCTTTGATGATTTAGCTGACTCTTTTGATCCTTATACTTATTATACAGTAGTTTAAAGGTATCTTCAGAAGCCTGATCGGCGAAAACAAAATCTTCAATTTTTCCTCCCGCCTCAATATGGGCTGCAGAAGCCTCAGCTATATCAGCTTTATAGCTTTTGTAAAAATGTATTTTAATTTCTTCCACTGCATTTCTAATTTCAGCGGCACTAAAATCGGTAATTAAACTGTGAAGTTTTGCTATCAAAGTAGCTCTATCATAGATGGAATAATCTTCGGGCAGTATTATTTTATGTGATTCTTCTATTTCAGTAGGTTCTTCAACTTCAGGAATATTTTCCGTTAGTGATTCAACATCAACGGTATCAGTTACTTCTTCCTCTATTAAAGGTTCGGGTGTTGGATTAACTTTTGCAATCTCTACTGGATTGGCTGGATTGGCACCTTCTTCAGGTTGGTTTTGTTCGTTCGAATAATCTAAATTTTCCATCTTTAATCAATTAAATGATAGTTAGCGGCAATGTCTAAAAACATTCCTAGTTTCAACCTACGAAAATATAACTTCTGCTTGAAAAACACTAAGAATATTCATGAATATTTAACGAATGACCCATGAATGAACTGAAAAGTGACTTAAATGGTTTTTAAAGTTGATAGAAACAGACTCCAAACTTGATAAGCTGAACTTAAACGAATCAATTAACACCAAGAATTTGGTTTGTAGGTTACTTGCACTTACTTTTGCAAACACAAAATTATACGGACAAATGCGCATTGATATTTTAACCATACTTCCGGAACTAATTCAAGGTAGTTTTGAACACAGCATCATTAAAAGAGCTAAAGATAAAGGGTTGGTAGAGGTATATATCCACAACATCCGCGATTATTCTACCGATAAACACAAAAAGGTTGATGATTATGCTTTTAGCGGTGGAGCTGGAATGGTTATGACCATTCAGCCCATCGAAGCCGCGATTGAAGCGTTAACAAGTCAGCGTAAATACGATGAAATTATATACACTTCTCCCGATGGGGAAACTTTCAACCAACAAATAGCCAACCGCTATTCTTCGTTCGAAAATATTTTGATTTTATGCGGACATTATAAAGGGATTGACCAACGCATCCGTGAACATTTAATTACAAAAGAAATGTCCATTGGTGACTACGTTCTTACTGGTGGTGAATTAGCGGCAGCAGTAATGGCTGATGCCATTATCCGTTTAATTCCCGGGGTACTTTCCGATGAAACTTCGGCGTTGACCGATTCTTTTCAGGATAATTTACTATCGCCTCCGGTTTATACCCGGCCGGCAGATTATAAAGGCTGGAAAGTTCCTGAAATATTGCTTTCAGGCAACACAAAACTCATTGACAATTGGCTGCATGAACAGTCGATGGAACGGACAAAAAAACTGCGCCCCGATTTGTTGCAAAGGTATGAATGATTGATTAGCGGAGAATTTTCCGCACAAAAGCCACGGTAAAGTACGACATCAGAAATACTCCGGTAAATCCTTCTAAAAGGGAAAGTACCCTTACAATACCCATTGGGTAAAAATCGCCATAACCAATGGTGAAAAATGTGACCCCAGAGAAAAAGAAGCTCCGACCTACCATTCCAATGGCATTGTGTTCGCCTCCGAGTCCTGAAAATATTCCTCCGAATCCTAACGAAAGAATCAGTACATACAATAAACTAAAAAACGTATAGGTGGCGGCCATTGAAATCATTACCCTAACAGGATTGGTAGCATACAATCCGGCATAATCAAAAACCAGTTTTTTAAATGCATAAGCCGGATATTTTAGTATGTTTACTACCTTCGATTTATGCTTGCTCACTGAAAAATCGGATAGCAATTCATACCGTTTAAACCAAACATAGGAATCATCTTCATCGGAATATTGACCAGCTTTATTAAAACTTTCCTTTAGAATCCGGAATTGTTCTGCTTTTTCGGCTAAGGTAGTTTTGTGTTGATTTTTTATTAATTGAAGTACGTGGTTGTTTTTCCAATCGATATAAACTGTTCCTAAAAGGCGCATGCCTGATATATTTAATATATGTAATAAAACCTCATTTTGATAAGGTTTTAAGTCAATGATATCGCGAACTACTGTATCGCTTAAATCAATTTCGTGACATTGCTTTACCCGTAAATCAACGTATCGGTTCAAATGACAACCTTTAAGCACTAAGGTGTGGAACTTGCCATTAAAAAAAGAAACTTCGCTATCGCCCAAAATAGCTTTTTCCATATTTAGCTCTGTATTTTCGAACTCAGCCAATTCAAAAATTAAATGGCCTGTGCCAAATGCAGTTTTTTTAAACGTGACCCTTCCATCAGCAGCTGAGCCCTCAAAATTTACCTCTCCATTGCCAAATACCGCCCTGTTAAAATTTACTTTACCGGAACCAAACTCAACGGTTTTAAAATCAGTTAATCCATTTCCAAACTCAGTCCGCTCAAAGGAAATATCGCCATCGCCAAATTTGGCAAAATGGAAA
This sequence comes from Bacteroidota bacterium, assembly GCA_020047835.1. Taxonomy (GTDB): domain Bacteria; phylum Bacteroidota; class Bacteroidia; order Bacteroidales; family SZUA-534; genus GWE2-40-63. The sequence goes on along the minus strand of JAIFNJ010000069.1, from coordinate 5,791 downwards.
TCCACCTTACCATCACCAAACCGGGCTACTTTAAACGAAACATCGCCGTGGTTAAAATTGCTGTTAATAAACGACACTTCACCACCACCAAACTCGGTATTAACAAAATTCAGTTCCCCCTGTCCGAAATCGGTATATTGAAAATCTTTAATGCCATCGCTAAAAATGGCATTTTTAAATGACTTTAAACCACTTCCGAACTGGGTATTTGAAAAATCAACCTTTTTGCTTTTAACTAAGGCATAGCTAAAGTCAAATGTTCCATCCCCAAAAATACTGTGTTTAAAGGTTAAATCGCCCGAGGCAAAACAACATTCTGTAAAATCAACGTCACTATTGGCTAATTTCAGAAAAGAAAAGTCAATTTCAAATTCCGATGCAAGCAAAGCACCCTTGGCCGATAATTTTTTTATTTCAATGGATTCGGTTTTAGGAATCAATCGGGTTCTGCGGTAAGCAGTTGCCGAAAAATTATGGATGTAAGCATAATCCAGGTTCACTTCGCCGGTATCGTCTAATAGCTCATAAACCTTACTGATTGGCAAGTAACCGTAATCGGTGGCAAACAGGTACCGTCCGTGTTGATCGAAAAACGATACCACTGCTGTGGATGGGTAGTGAATATTTCCTTCGGCATAGAAAGCTTTATCAATTATTTTAACCTGGATGGTATCGAAATTGGGGTTAATCATTTTTGGCTGTTTTGTGGAATTGGAAACACTATTTTATTAATGATCAATTATTAATTGATTCAAATATACAAAGTAAGAAATTATGGTTATGAATAATTGAACAAATATTTTCATCTATTTGGACTCTCAATTAGTAATAAATCAGATATTTTTGTTTAAAGATTAAAATCGTTGTCGAAAAACATGCCTTTATAAAAACCTTTTCAACTAAATCTTGTTTAACCTGTATTATTAATTAAAAATTTACAAAAATGGCTTTTGAATTACCGAAACTACCTTACGAGCTCAATGCATTAGAGCCTCACATAAGCAAACAGACTTTAGAATTCCATTATGGAAAACATCATCAGGCTTATGTTACCAACTTAAACAACCTGGTACCTGGAACTAAGTTTGAGAATGCAACCTTAGAAACCATCGTAAAAGAAGCAGATGGCGGCATATTTAACAATGGCGCCCAAGTTTGGAACCACACATTTTACTTTATGCAGTTTTCCAACCATGGAGCAAAAACTCCACAAGGAAAGTTGGCTGCTGCCATTAACGCAAAATATGGCTCCTTCGATGCGTTTAAAGAAGAATTCACCAAAGCCGGTGCTACCTTGTTTGGTGCTGGCTGGGCCTGGCTTTCGAAAGATGTACAAGGCAACCTGGTAATTACTCAGGAGAGCAATGCCGGCAACCCATTAAGAAGCGGATTAACCCCGGTTATGACCTGTGATGTATGGGAACATGCTTACTATTTGGATACGCAAAACAAGCGCCCCGATTATTTGAAGAATTTCTGGGAAATTCTTGACTGGAATAAAATTGGCGAACGGTTTTAAGGTATAAACTTCTACTTTTCATTTCCGCAAAACTGACCCGGCATTTTAATGTTAGGTTGGTTTTGCGGTTTTTTAGTTTCCTACAGCAGCTATTTTATCGCCCACATATTATTTTATAGGGACAATAGATGCAGTTTTTAGCATCCTCCGTTTGATGAAAGGGAATTTTTTCATCAAAAATGGTAGATAAAAGATTAGTAAGTCCTTCCAAAAATTCCGGTTCAATGGATTTAAAATTGCCGGATGCAAACGGGAGGTATTTAGCTGATTTAACAGCAAATGAATTGGCATCGTCAAAAAAATTGCCCACCTGATACACCATTGGCAATATAACCGGTTCGTGAGGATAATTAAAGGCAACCAAAGCACTGTAAACAAAAGTTTGGAAAACCGCTTTGGTATCTTTTCCCTTTTCGTGAGTAAATAAATCTTGTAATTCGTCAAAGTTTAATTTATCACTACCGGTTTTATAGTCTATAATTCGAATTCCTTGCTGGGTTCGGTCAATCCGGTCGATAAATCCGCCTATTTGGGTCTGTTTCATTTGTCCATTTACGGCAAATGCAAACGGCATCTGAATTTTCAATTCAAGGCCAACCAGCGAGAACGGGGTATTTTTTTTATCAATATGAATTAACTGGTGCAAATACTTTCGGATAACGTCGAATACGATGTGATTTTTCCCATTTATCTCAAACACCCGCTTTGAGGTTTTACCGAGCAGCACTTCTTTAAACGATTCCTTTATCCAATCGTCCAACATGATAGTGTTCTTTTCAATATCAGTTAATGCTTGCTCCGTCACCAGTTGTTTGTCTTTAAAAAAGTGGGTATAAAATTTCTCTGATACTAAATGAAAAATGGAACCAAATAGCCGGGCGTCAATTTGTTCTTCAATTTCGTCGGGTTCTTTAATTCCAACAATTGACTTAAAGTAAAACCGCAGCGGACAAACTAAATAAGCTGATAGCGCGCTAGGCGACAATGTTTTTGATGGTTCGTTCCCCAAAAATTGGTTCAGCAGGTTTACTACTTGCCCTTCTTTTTTAATTACAATAGATTGATTGGTAATTACTTCAACGGTTTGATTTACATTAATTGAATGGGTTTTGAAATTTCCATCGTACAATAATTGGTGAATGTACCGACTTTTTTCGCCACTCACCAAACCGCCAACCCCTGAATTATAAATTAACCATACCTTTTTTGGTCGTTGTAATAAGCGGTAAAAATAATAGGCATACATGGCATCATGAAGCTCCCGGGTAGGTAATCCAAATCCACGACGCAAACTATATGGAATGAATGAAGGGGTATGTGAAGCTGTTGGCAAAACACCTTCGTTTACCGAAAGAATTATTACTTCTTCGAAATCGAGATTCCGGGTTTCCAAAAAACCCATAATCTGGAGCCCACTTATTGGTTCCCCTTCAAAGGGTATGCGTATTTGTTGCAACACACTCCGAATCAATCTAAAATAGGTAGGCAACAGCATGTTGAGTTTATGCTTTTCAATTTCGCGGGTAAGTTGGTTAATTTTAAGAAGGCTCTTAAAAAAGAATTCTTTTTCCATTAGCAGCCGGTTGTCGGAATCAATTTTCCAACAAGTTGCCATCAGATGTTGAAATATGTTTTTTATATATATAGGGAATAACGCAATGGATTCAACCGGATAAAATACCGTTTTTAATAATTCAGAACTGGAAAGTTCCGAATCAGCTACTTGAATTAGATTATTTATTTTGATAAACTCAAGTAAAGCATTAGCAAGCTGTGCATCAGATTTTTGTATAAATGGATGTTGTAATAGGCTCAATACATTTTTAAAATAGAACGATACCTTCTCATCTTTAGTTTTTTTAGTGTTTAACTGCAATTGAATCAAGGCTTGGATGAAGCTGCCCGCCGATGAATCGGATAGCGGAAATCCCATGGTAATATTGAGCTGATTTATGTTTTCAGGAATGCTGTTGAGAGCTGGAAATAGAAGATTTTCTTCGGCCAGCACCAGTGCGGTGTTTGAATAATCGGCATTATTCATGGCTCCAAGTATTTGGGATGCTTTAAATACTTGTCCAGCATCCGTTGGAACTGAAATAATGGTTATTTCTTTTTGTTCACTTGTTAGCGTTGATGGTAAGCTAAAATCGGGTTCCGGCGGAAATTTCTTTATATATTTCCGTTGAAAAAATCCAGCTTCAAAGGTTTCATTTTTTATATAATACTCATCAAAATCCCAAAAAAATCCAGCCAGTCCCCGTTCTTTTAAATTGGTAAATATTTGCTCCTCGCAAGGAGTAATGGCATTAAATCCGGCAAAATATACTTTTTTAAACGGAAAGGAATTGGCATCAGCATTCAGGATGTTTTTCAATGCATCGCGGTAAATCATGCCTTCATATCCAACTTGGTTGGCGTTTAACAGGGATTGAAATCGCTGGTACACTGGTAACAATACTTCCCATATTTCCAGGAATTTATCTTTTAAAACAGACTGCTGCAATTGGCTGAAGTTTTTGAAAAAACGCTGAATAACAGTCAATTGCTCATCGGTTAGAAAGCCAATTTTATCTTCAATACTTTTAAAATCTTTTACATTGGTAAACACTAATGCGGGATTTGCCAGGTATTTATCCACATCGTTAAAATCATTGAGCATCATTTCGGCCCAAAAATAAAAATCGTCAAACGATTCCTTTGACCCTGATTCTTGCTGGTGCGAAACATATAAATCGGCCATTAATTCGATAGGCTCCGCCATTCGCAAGGAAGAATAATCAGCTAAAAATTCATTTATAGTTTTAATTTTCGGAAGCCATACCGGCAGTCCGGCTTGTGATTTCGAAGCCACTTCTTTATAGTGATGCAGAAAAAATACCCCGGATCGTCGGTTTGGAAATACTAGCAATGTTTCGTGAGGCAGATTTTTAGATTTGTTATATATCCAATGGGCTAAATTATACAGAAAACTATTCATGAATTATCAAGATTGCTAATTAAGAAGCATCAAATTTAAACCTAATTACCATTGAGCTGTTATTAGTGCAGTTTTTTATGCATCCAAGGTAGTAAATAATTGAGTAATTCAATTATTTCAGGGTGTTAAGTACCGGAAATACGGAATAACAAAAGTGTAAGTATATTATATTTAGTCACTTATTAATTTTTAGTGATTTTATAATTATAATTATTTCCGTTTAGCGTTAAAAATAATTGTTTAACATTGTGGATTAAATGAGAGAAGAGAACTACACGATTAATGATCTTGAAAAGCTTACTGGAATAAAAGCTCACACGATTCGTATTTGGGAGAAACGATATGGACTTTTATTTCCCCAGAGGACCCTTACTAACATTCGTTACTACACGTCCAACGATTTAAAGAAACTATTGAATATTTCTATTTTAAATAAAAATGGCATAAAAATATCACGAATTGCTGAGTTAAAAGAATCAGAGATAAGTGAAAAAGTGATTGAATATTCAACCCGAAGCAGTGATGTAGAAGATCAAATTCAGGCTCTCACCATGGCTATGTTTCATTTGAACCAGCAAAAGTTTGAAAAACTGCTTACCGTTTCCTATATTAATCGGGGGTTTGAAAACACGTATTCCGAAATTATTGTTCCTTTCCTATTAAAGATAGGGTTTTTATGGCAAGCTGGCACAATCAGCCCTGCTCAGGAGCATTTTGCAACGAATATTATTAAAGCTAAAATTATTGTAGCTATTGAAAGTATTATTGCTTCGCATAACGAAAAAAGTAAAAAATTTCTACTTTTTCTCCCAGAAGGCGAGCAGCATGAAATAAGCTTATTGTTTGCCTATTATTTATTAAAGAAAAAGAATCAGCAAGTAACCTATTTAGGTTCCTCTATTCCGTTATATTGTCTAAAAGAAAACAATACGATTCATCAAGCTGATGTTTTAGTAACCTCATTTACTAGTGCTCTTTCGCTACCCCGGATGGGAGAATACTTGAATCAAATAGCTACCCATTTTGTTGACCAATCTATTTTGATTATGGGACCTCAAATTGACTTGTTAAACAGTCAAATCCCTAATAATGTAAATGTAATTCGGTCGTTTGAAGACTTTAATAAATTTATTGTTAATTAGCAAATAAGCTGTTTAATAAGATTCTTTTTCAGAACTATTAATTTCCGCGCTTACTAGTTGATTTTCGGTTCAATACTATTCCGTTTGGATGCAGAGCCATTTGCACCGTATTGATTCTTTTTAGCTATTCCTATTTATTGATTGGAATAGTAT
>JAIFNJ010000156.1 GCA_020047835.1 Bacteroidota bacterium | reverse complement strand
TAAACTTCAATCTTGTTTAATACAATGGAATAAGGTTCCACACTTTCAGTAAGCCAAACATTACCTCCAATTATTGTATCGTGTTCAATAACCGTTTTACCTCCCAGAATGGTAGTTCCTGAATAGATAGTAACTTTATCTTTGATTGTGGGATGTCTTTTTTTTCCTGCTTTTTCTTTTGTTACGCTCAACGCCCCCAAAGTAACCCCCTGATATATCTTAACATGATTCCCAATCTCAGTAGTCTCTCCAATTACGATTCCTGTTCCATGATCTATACAAAATGATTCCCCAATATGAGCTCCCGGATGGATGTCAATACCTGTGTGTTTGTGGCCATATTCAGTAAATAGCCGAGGGAGCACTGGTACATTCAGTTTATAAAGCTCATGTGCAATACGGTAAATGCAAACAGCATAAAAACCTGGATAACTAACCATCACTTCTTCAATACTTTCAGCGGCAGGATCTCCTTCATATATTGCCGTAGCATCTTTTATGAGTAAAGAATAGATTTCAGGAAAGGAATCAACAAATTGTTGAGCCACGAGTTGTGCCTGATTTGTTTCATAGTCGATAGTTCGCAATAAAATTTTCACCTGTTTTGTAATCCCTTCAAATTCTTTGTCTAATGAATTGCATTCCTTACGGCTTAATATGGGAAACAACAATTCAATTACATTGTTAAGTAAATCATAGCTGGCTTTAAGTGGAGGTACTTTTCCAACAGAACTTCTTCGGAACTGCCCAATTTGTTTAAAGAAATCTTCTCGTTGCATTTTCATATTAAAAAAAAAGCTCTTCCATCAGTGAAAGAGCTTATATTGTTTTTATGTACTACTATTTCTAAATCAAACACAAAAGCAAAATACGCCCGTCACATTGGCACATACAGCAACACATTGACTTTGTATTTTGATAAGGGTGCATGGTATTTTTTTATAATTTAAGATGCAAAGGTATTAATATATTAGAATAATGCAATAATAACTTTAAAAAATAATGTATTAGTTCAATTTTAGTTTCAATTAAGAAGCATGTAATAGTTTCTGATGCGTTGTTGGAACTGTTTAATTATAACAAAACAAGCAAAAAATAAGTTGAATGACATGGAAAAGGTGCCATTTTTTTTAGGCAAAGAAATATTTATTGCATCAAAATGTGTTTAATTTGTAACTCACAACCCTATTTTTCGACAAAATAAAATTAGTATCCAAAAAAACAGAGAAATGATGAACGTAAAACAATTATTTGTAGTGCTATCCTTTTTATTTTTTTCATTAGGGATAAGTTGGGCTCAGGAAGCCAATAAATTAGAAAAATTGCCTCTAAATCCAAATGTACGTTACGGAAAATTAGCCAATGGATTGACCTATTATGTGTTGCATAATGAGGAACCAAAGGAACGGGCCAGTTTTTATATTGTACAAAACGTTGGAGCTATACTCGAAACTGACGAGCAAAACGGATTGGCGCACTTTTTAGAGCACATGGCTTTTAATGGCACCAAAAATTTTCCGGATAAAGGAATTCTCAATTATTTGGAAAAATATGGAGTGGCCTTTGGTAGGAATATAAATGCTTATACCAATGTGGACGAAACAGTTTACAATTTAAGTAATGTGCCTACCACTAACGAAAATTTGATTGATTCCACCTTACTTATTCTGCACGATTGGAGCGACTTTTTATTACTTACCGATGATGAAATTAATAAGGAGCGTGGAGTAATTCACGAAGAATGGCGAACCAGGCGCTCGGGGCAGATGCGTTTATATTATGAAAGTCGTAAATATATTTTTCAAGGCTCAAAATATGCAGAACGTGATGTAATTGGTAGCCTTGATGTGATTGATAAATTTGATCCAAAAGTTATCCGCGATTTTTATCATGATTATTATCGAACCGATTTACAAGCCATAATAGTTGTGGGCGATTTGGATGCTGCAAAAATTGAAGAGAAGATTAAAAATGTATTCTCACCAATTGCGGCTATTGAGAATCCAAAAGAGCGAAGTTACTTTGAAGTTCCCGGAAATACGCAACCAATTGTTGGCGTAATTACTGATCCGGAGGCTCCAAACATCAGCTTTTCCTATTATTGCAAACATCAGGCAACTCCTTTTAATGAGAAGGATTTAACCTATTACCGGCAAGGATTAGTTGAAGAATTATATGCTGAAATGATTGGAACCCGTTTTGATGAAATGATTCAAACAGGCAATCCACCCTTTATAGGTGCTTATGCTGCTTATTATAATATGGTTCGATTGATGGATGTTTATAATGTTGGAGTTACCTTAAAAGAGGATAATATTTCAGGGGGAATTGAGGCCGCGCTGATTGAAAATGAACGATTACGCAATTTTGGTTTTGTAAACAGTGAACTGGAACGGGCAAAAATTTCATTATTGAGCCAATTTGAGAAAAATTATAAAGAACGTAACAAACAGATGAATGATCGGTTGGTACGGGAATTACAAATGAATTATTTAACTAATGAGCCAGCTCCAGGCATTGAATTGGAATATAAAATAGTGCAACAATTGCTGCCAACTATTTTAATTGATGAGTTAAATGCCTTGGCTAAAACATGGAATACTGATACCAATCAAATATTTATATTAACTGGTCCGGAAAAAGAAGGTTTGGTTTATCCCACCAAAGAGCAAATTCTGGAAATTGCCAATAAAGTAAAAAATACAGAGTTAAAACCGTATGAAGATAAAGTAATTAATGAACCATTAGTTTCCGTTGATTTAAAAGGTTCAAAAATTGCCAAAGAAAATCCGTTAAAGGAATTTGGAGCTACTGAATATATTTTGAAAAATGGAGTAAGAGTAGTATTGAAATCTACCGATTTTAAAGAAAATGAAATTTTAATGAATGTATTTAGTATGGGTGGAAGTTCATTGTATCCAGCTGCTGATTTACCATCAATTCAAATGATTAGCAATTTTATGAGTGCATTTGGTGTGGGTAAATTCGATCAAATGAGCTTGCAAAAACTTTTAACAGGCAAAATAGTTTCAATTTCACCGAGTGTTGGCGATTTAAGTGAGGGATTGCAAGGTAGTTCTTCCATTCAGGATTTTGAAACCTTATTGCAACTTACCTACCTGCAATTGGAACAACCCCGTTTTGATGAAGATGCATTTAATGCTTTAAAATCAAGGTATGTAGCTTATGTAGCTAATTTAGATGCCGATATAAATAAGGCTTTTCGGGATTCCATTACCATGGTAGGAACTAATTATAACGAACGAACGATATTGTTCAATACTCAGAATGTTCAAAAAATTGATTTTGAAACCATTAAGCGAGTATATAACGAACGTTTTTCGGATGCTACCAATTTTACTTTTGTATTTGTTGGAAACATTGATTCCGAAAAAATGAAACCTTTAATAGAAAAGTACTTGGGAAGTTTGGCAACGGAGAAAAGGAATGAGACTTGGAAAGACAATGGGATAATGTATCCTGCTAATGGAACCCAAAAACATTTTCAAAAACCTATGGAAACCCCCAAGACTTCCATCTATGTAAAACTTCATGGCGCTATGAAATACAATGCTACCAACCGCATTCTCATAGATATGGTAGCCGAACTGCTCGACAAAAGATATACTGATGTAATTCGTGAAACCGAAGGTGGCTCTTATGGCGTTTCCGTTCGAGGTAACTTAGCTCACTATCCAAAAGAAGAGTATAGTTTATTAGTTGCTTTTGATACTGATCCGGCTAAAGCTGAGAAATTAAAAGGAATTGTTTATGCTGAAATGGATTCACTCTATTTGAAAGGTGTGCAGTCAGAAGATTTGAACGAAGCCATTAAAAATTTTATTAAAGTCCGTCAGGAAAATCTTCGCAAAAACAATTATTGGGTAAATGCTATTATTCAATATTATCAACACAACGAAATAATTGTGGTACCTGCTGCCTATGAAAATATTGTTAATGGAATAACTGCAGAGCAAGTGGAAGCATTTACAAAAGAATTATTGCAAAAAGCAGGAAAATTTGAAGTTGTAATGAGTCCTGCTCAATAAAATACTACTTTTTTTATATTGAGAGCGGCCTCTATAGAGGCTGCTCTTTTTTGTTGATCAAAATGTGGTGAAAAGGAAGTATAATCCAAACATGGCACTAATTCAAAATAACAATACCAAGTCAGCTAATAAGGGTTTAATTTTCTATTGAATGTCCATTATCCTTGCGAATATCTTCAATCCATTTCCCAACAATCGGGGGTGAATAGTTACGCATGGCATTTAGGGCCTCAGCGGGCGTATTTACAAATTGAGCAATTCCTGAATGAGGAGCCAAAAGCAATTTTTCATCCACCATTTTCTCCAATTGCATTTTCATAAAATCGTAGTATCCGTGAATGTTAATAATAGCTACAGGTTTATCGTGAAAACCCAATTGTGCTGCAGTAAGTATTTCAAAAAGTTCTTCCAATGTACCATAACCTCCAGGTAAAGCTATAAAGCCGTCAGCCAGTTCAGCCATTTTAGCTTTGCGCTCGTGCATGGTATCTACCAATATGAGTTCAGTTAAACCAGAAAGTGTAAGGTGTTTTTGAGCTAAAAAGTGAGTTATTACCCCAGTAACTTTACCGTTGTTTTTCAACGCTTCTTCGGCTGTTATCCGCATCAAACCAACATTGGCCCCACCATAAATCAATTCAATTTGGTTTAGGGCTAATATTTCACCTAGTTGACGTGCAATTACAGTATAATCAGGGTGATTGCCTATGTTAGAACCACAAAAAACACAAATTCGTTTCATTCTTATTGTTTTTAATTCTTTTAATTGATGTCAAAGTTGCCAAAAAAATGTCCGCAAAGGTATATTTTTTTAAAACACAATTTCGCATAATTTCCATTAGCTAAGATGACCATTAGCTAATGAACCAACGACTATTAAAAACAAATAATTATTGTATCTTTGAAACACAGATTTCGACCAAATAAAACATTAAAGTCGCTTACCTGTTCCAATTAACAGAAATCCTTAGTGTTAAAATATAAATTAGTGTATCATGTTTAAAAGAGTATTTTTTAGCGTAATTATTAGTTTAGTGTTCTTCTCAATTGAAGGATATGGACAATTGTTTAATGATGAGATTTATAAGTTTTCGAAAGTAGTTGGCTATATCGACAGTTATTATGTAGATACTGTTAATAAGCAAAAATTAATTGATGATGCTATTGTTGAAATTCTCAAAGAATTGGATCCCCATTCTGTTTATATTGATAAAAAAGAAGTAGAGAAAATGAATGAACCCTTGCAAGGAAACTTTGAAGGTATTGGCATTCAATTCAATATAATGGATGATACATTAATGGTTGTTTCTCCCATTTCAGGTGGGCCTTCTGAAAAAGTAGGAATTTTAGCTGGCGACCGCATTCTAAGGATTGACAGTGCGAATGTGGCAGGTATTAAACTTACCAACGAGATGGTTTTTGATAAATTACGAGGAAAAAAAGGAACAAAAGTAACCGTGGGTATTAGTCGGAGGGGTGAGAAGGAATTACTCGATTTTGAAATTATCCGCGATAAAATTCCTATTTATAGTGTTGATGCGGCTTACATGGTAAACAAGAAAGAAAAAGTAGGTTACATTAAAATAAACCGGTTTGCAGCCACTACTATGGACGAATTTCGAACTGCGGTAAAAAAATTGCGCAGCGAAGGAGCTAAAAACCTGATACTGGATCTTACGGACAATGGGGGAGGTTATTTGAATATGGCACAAGACTTAGCCGATGAATTTTTAGCTACAGAAAAAATAATTGTTTATACCGAAGGAATTAAAAGTCCCCGTCAAGAAATGATAGCTACCTCTGGTGGAATGTTTGAAGAAGGGAAGATTGTTGTGATGATTGATGAAGGTTCGGCTTCAGCAAGTGAAATAGTTAGCGGGGCAATTCAGGATTGGGACCGGGGTGTTTTGGTAGGAAGGCGGACTTTTGGAAAAGGACTGGTTCAGCGTCCATTGAATTTACCTGATGGTTCTATGTTGCGACTAACCACGGCTCGATATTACACCCCAACTGGTAGGTTAATTCAAAAATCGTACGAAAAAGGAACCGATGATTATGAGAAAGATTTAGTAAACCGTTACAATAACGGGGAACTTTCAAATGCCGATTCCATTCATTTTCCTGAATCGCAAAAATATTTTACCTTACAAAGCAAACGCATCGTTTATGGCGGAGGAGGCATTATGCCCGATTTTTTTGTTCCTATCGATACTACGGGATATTCCGATTATTACCGCGATTTAATCAGAAAGGGAATTGTTAACCGTTTTGTATTGAAATATATCGACGAGAACAGAGCTATGTTGGAAAAAAAGTATAAGGGAACAAAATCAGAGCAAAATTTTGAAAGCTATCTTAAAAACTTCGAGATTGATGATGCCTTTTTAAAATCGCTGACCAATTTTGCTGAAAATGAAAAACTTCCTTTTGTTGAAAAAGATTTTATTGCCAGCAAAGAAAATTTGAAGATAAATTTGAAAGCATTAATTGCCAGAGATGTATGGGGTTCCAGCGAATCGTTTCAAATATTTAATTTGTTAGATCCAATATACGTGCAGGCGGTAAACGTAATGCTTAATGATGAAATATATCAATCAAAATTGCAAAAATTGAATCCTGCTACTAAATAGGATTTGAAATTTCAAGTAGATATTAGTGAATTATAGATCTTTTGGAATTCAATTTTAGTAATAAATGGATTAACGACACAATTATTTAAATAGTATAGAATTCCTTTTTGATTCTAATCCATCTGTTCTAAAGGATAAATCAAAAAGGAATTTCTTTTAGCAGTAATTAGAAACTATGGATTCTTTCTTTCAGTGGTTGATTAGAAGTTGGGCTGAGAATTTAGCCGTTTTAACAGGAATTATCTATATCATTCTTTCGGTAAAGCAAAAGGTTAGTTGTTGGTTTTTTGGCATTTTGTCTTCGGTTTTGTACTTTTTTGTTTTTTTTCAATCGAAAATTTATGCAGACATGCTTTTACAAATTTATTATGTTTTGGTTGGAATTTATGGCTGGATTCACTGGGCTGGCGTGGATGCAAATAAAACTATAATCAATCTGCCAATTTCCCGCATAAGCAAAAAAAATGGTATCTATTTACTACTAATTACCTTTTTGCTGATGCTTGGAATTGCCCAATTTCTGATTTATTTTACCGATTCACCTGTTCCATGGCTCGATGCTTTTACCACTTCATTAAGTGTAACAGCCACATGGATGCTGGCTCGAAAAGTATTGGAGCATTGGATTATTTGGGTTATTGTTGATTTGATATATGTAGGTTTGTTCTATTATAGGGGATTATTTCCAAGCATTCTTCTTTTTTTAGTTTATACTGCATTAGCCGTAGTTGGTTATTTTGAATGGATTAAACAATGGAAAAAGGATCAAACTTCACCAGTTATATTGTAATTACCGGGCCTGAATCTACTGGGAAAACAGAATTAGCCATAGCCTTGGCTCAAAAGCTGTATTGCCAATGGATGCCAGAATTATCGCGCAGTTATATTGAGAATTTAAACCGACCCTATACTTACGCTGATGTGGAAGCTATTGCCAAATTGCAGATTAGGCAGTTTTTGGAAAATGAAAAATCAAAAAAGGGCTTACTTATATTTGATACTGGATTAATTATAACTAAGGTTTGGTTTGATGTAGTTTACCGGCAATGTCCTGTTTGGTTGATTGATGCGATTTATAAGCTTCCAAAAGCGTTGCATTTACTTTGTGCTACCGATTTGCCATGGATTCCTGACTCTGTGCGTGAAAATGGAGGAGAAATGCGGGAGAAGCTTTTTGAGATTTACCAAAAGGAACTTATAAAATTTGGTTTTCCGTATGAAATAATTTTCGGCTTTGGGGAACTTCGATTATTTAATGCGTTAGAGGCATTAAAGAACAATGGAATAGGCTCTAAATAATGGAACTATTTGTATGAATTGTTTTAAAATATAATGAAGTAATTTTATTAGCTAGCGAAGTTAGTTTTTATCTTGTATAGGCAGCCTAACAAAAACTGTAGTTCCTTTTCCAACTTCTGAAGCGTAATCAATTTTGCCTTTATGTTCTTTAATAATATTGTAGGTAATTGAAAGGCCAAGACCAGTTCCCTTTCCCGGATCTTTCGTGGTAAAAAATGGATTAAATATTTGAGATAAGTGTTCTTTTTTAATTCCTGAACCGGTATCTGAAATAGAAATAACGATACTGTTTTTTTCTTTTCTTGTGGTTATAGTAATTACTCCAACATCATCAATTGCTTGTTGCGAATTTGACAGAATGTTGAGAAATGCCTGATGCAATTTGCCTTCATTTCCAAGTATTGAAAAGGAATCATTCGTATAATTCTTAACAATTTCAATTTTAAATTTCAACTGACTTTGCAGCATAATAAGGCAATTACCAATAATATTGTGGATATCGCACCATTCATTTATTGAATCGTTTTGCCGGCTAAAATGATTTAAACTGGTAACTATTTTTGAAACACGATCCACGCCGGCATATACTCCCTGAATCATTGGTAACATTGGTTCTAAATGTTTTTCTATGTGTTCGGTTATATACGATTCAATGCTAATAACTCCTCCTTGAATAAAATTTAAAGGATTGTTAATTTCATGGGCAATTCCGGCAGAAAGTATCCCCAACGATGCCATTTTTTCTGATTCAATCAGTTGATTTTGTGCGTGGTGCAGTTCTGTAACGATTGTTTGAAGTTCTTCGCGTTGGTTGTACAATTCATCGTTGGTTGCCGTTAGTTCTTCATTGGTAGCTTCAAGTTCATCGGTACGTTCTTTAACCAGCAATTCAAGATTTTTACGGTATTTATCTAATTCCCGTTCTTTCTGTTTTAGCTCCGTAATATCGGTCATAGTTCCAATGGAACCAATGCTATTTCCTTCAGCGTCAATCAATGGGGCACCACTTATTAAAAAATCAATTTTTTGACCTTCTTTGCCAATAAAAGTTAATTCATATTGTCCGGTTTTATTCTTTATTCTATCTTGGTTTGCATCTTTTATAATTTGTTGGTCTTTAGATTCCAATAAGGTTTCATAACCTATTTTCCCGATAATTTCTTCCGGCAAGTAACCAAGCTTTTCGGTGAATTTTTTATTCACAAACAAAACCCGGTCATCATGGTCAACCAGCATAACCGTTTCATTCATATTTTCCATCAAAGTGCGGTACTTTTTCTCGCTTTCAATTACTTCCTTTTCAGCTAGTTTTTTATCAGTAATATCTAAAATAAACCCATCCAAATAGTCAATTTGTCCATCGGAATTGTAAATGGCTCTTCCTTTTTCAAATACCCAACGTATAGTTCCATCGCGACTCACTATACGGTATTCATATTCCCAGGGTGTTTCAGTTTCAATGGCATTTGCTAAGGACAAGGTCATAAATTGAGCATCGTTAGGGTGGATAATGCTCTCGAAGGTTCGCTTTTTATTGTAAATGAATTCTTCTGCCGGATAACCACTCAGCATTTCGATTTCGGAGCTTAGGTAAAGCATGGTCCAATTTTTATCGTTGAGGCAACGGTAAACGATACCAGGTATATTTGAAACCAAGGATTGAAATTGATCGCGGGTTATTTTAATTTGCTCCTCTGCTTTTTTTTGTTCTGTAATATTTATTATTATACCTCGCAATCCTAATATTTGCTGATTTTCTTTAATAATACTTGAAAATATTTGTATCGGAAAAGTCGAACCATCTTTTCTTAAGGCAGTGTATTCGTTTCCTTTACTTTTTTCTCCTTCTAAAAGTCTTTTTATATTTTCCTTTACTTTTTCTCGATCGGATGGAATAATGGTTGAAAAAACATTTAATCGGTTTTTGAAGTCATCTTCTGTATATCCAAAAAGCTCGTAACCATTTTTATTTATGTAGGTTAAAAGACCATTCATATCCGATTCAAAAACAATTTGAGGTAACAAATCTGTCATTTCACGGTATTTTCTTTCACTTAGTGCCAAAGCATCTTCAGCAATACTTTTATCCTTAATAATTGCTTCAGCTTTGTCAAGCGAAGATTTATTTATCTGAAAAATATTATAGGCTACAACTCCCATAAATAGTAAAGCAATTACGATATCACCTAAAAATTCTAATTTCATTGGAATTGTAAGGTTTAAATCATCCTGTAGAAGATTTACAAACAAAATAATACCGATACAATTAATTAGAAAATAAGCGGGAATGATTAATCGATATTTTGATACAGCTAATGGAAGCATAGTAAGTATAGCGAAAATCATTACAAACGTATCAAGACGGTCCAGGGTGTTTCCATTATCTAATACTATTACTAACCAAACACATGTTAATGTTGAGGCAATAATCAAATGAGCTGAAAAATTGTACCACCCTTTAATTAGGAGGATTAGGCAAACTAAATATGTTAATAAAAGAGCGGTTTCAGTTAATAGAATTGGTAATTCAAGGGTATAGTTAGGTGGGGTTTTAGTTTGAACATATCCGGTATAGATTAATATAAAAAAAAGGCTTAAAATGGCCGCAATGCATAAATAAAATATGAATCTAGCTTTAAGTTGTACACTAAAGTCAGAATTTAAATAGTGTTTTAGTGCCTTTGGAAAATTCTTAGGCATATTAGAAGCTTTTGTACTTTGTCCCTGATCCATTTTTTTGTTCAGCTTTTTTTTCAACTGTCTATAGAATAGAAATAATCAAATCATTTTAGTACGAGAGATATTTCAATTCGCAACATTTTTTTTGATGATATACCATTTTCCCATTGATAGAACCCTGCCATTGCTAGA
>JAIFNJ010000244.1 GCA_020047835.1 Bacteroidota bacterium | reverse complement strand
CCCAATTTTAAAGTTCTCGAAATAAATTAATACAAACAGGTAAACGAAAACCATTAGCAAATGAACGGAAAGGGTATCCAGCAGAAAAAACACAGAGCCGATTTTTAAATTAAATAAGGAATGATAAAAATTAAAATAATTCAAAACTGCCCAAACCAAAATTAAACCAGAACTGATTAAGAATAGCCGGCGTAATTCAAGATAATGGAAATGGTATTCCAACAGCCATTTTGCCTTGCCAATGGAGTAACCAATAATCATAACCACAAATCCAAAAAGCCAGGCTATTTGGTTTGAATTATTTTGGAAGTAAACAATTAGTAATTGATTAAAACTCATTGATGAATGATTGGACGGAAAATCTGAAAAACAATAGTTATTAAAATTTGGCAGTCCGCGATACCATTCTGCGAAAACGATAGACAGAATTAAAAATCCCAACCCAACCCAATAATACAAAGATTTCATTTTTCGCAAGCTAAAAAGCAACACTCCAAAAACAATCAATGGAACAATTCCGAGAGCAATGGGGCTAATAAAAGTAAGCAGAACCGTCAAAATTAACCAAAACAGGGACCGAAGATAAAATAGCCGATCGCTGGATTCATTTTCGGAGTAAACGTAAGCTCTGATACCAAAAATAAAAGCAATTAGCGTAAATAGCTTCCAGTAAATGAATTGTTTAAAGAATAATGCATACGCCTGATGAAACAAACTGTTGATTACTTCAGTACTTAATTCCGGGGAAACAAAAATATGACCGGCCAACAGCCATCCCAAAAATAAAGCCAATCCAACAATGGCTGAATGAAGGGGTTGAGACTGCTGTTGATGAATTTCTTTTGTCAAAGCATCGGTATATTAGGAGGTTATTTTTCTGAAACATCAACACTACCAATGGCCCCGTTTACTAGTATTTCAAGATTGTATTTGGTCTTTCCATAAAGGGCATTGCTATATTCTTTTCCTTCTTTTTTATAGCCGGGAGTTTCCACACCACCAAGAAATCCTTTTACAACTACCCGAACTCCCATATCAGCTGGCACTATTAAATTCATTTGGCCTATTCCTGCGTTAATAGTAGCTGATAAATTATTTTTCCAGGCTCCTGATAAATCAAACGTAGCTTCACCAATTCCGGCCTCAACTTTTAATAACTGGATGGAAGTATTGGATAAGTTAACATTAAATGAGCCAACTCCTAAACGGAAAACTGCTTTATGGATGCTAAAATCGTGAAGATTAATGTCGGCTAAGCCAGCTCCCAAAACAATTCCAAAGGAGTAATTCAGCGATGGATTAAGGTTTATGTTGCAACGATTGTTATCACCGATGTGTTTTTCTTCGCCTTCAGTTTGTGCCGTAATAGTGAGTTTTCCACGTTCTTCTTGTTCTGCAAAGGCAATGGATGGGTTCCAATCCGCTTTGTCGTAAATAAGTTTAACCTGCGCCAGTTCGGTGGTTTCTCCATTAATTACTAGGTGCCCGCCGGCAATTTGAATTAAAGCGGTAATAGTTTCGCTTTTGCCTTTTTTTATGGTTTGTTCCAGCGTTGAAAGCTCATCTTGAGCATTTACCGTGCTTAATAAAACAAAAGAAATTAGTAAAGAAAAAACAGGTCTTTTCATGATTTTTTTATAATCTGACGATGCAAGCTACTAAAAATGTTACATTCTTATTGCAATTTACTTTTTCGATGAAACAATTTCTTCCAAGCTCTTCTGATAAATAAAATCGATGAGATGAATTAATTTTAGATTCAAGTTTTGAGTTGCCAATTTAAAATTGGCCTTGAATTCTATTTCTGTTGGAATTCCGGAATCAACGATATCGGTAACCGATTTAATAGGAATGAATAGTTTGTTCATTAGTTGACAAACCCAGGCAACAGAAGCTGCTTCCATATCTTTTAGCGAGGCATTATTCTGGTTCATTAGTTGCATATCCCTATCCACATGGTCTAAAGAATTGCCGGTGGAAATAATTCCCTGTTTTAATCCAATGCGTTCAGCTAAAAAATCGGTATTTATGAGCTCATAATTCCCTATTCCGTAGGTATCAAAATTGGGCAATGGAATTCTCCGGTCGTGATATACCACTCTATTGGAGCCAATATAAACATCGCCAATTTTTGCACCGGAATGGGCAAAACCACCTGCGGTGCCCGCATTAATAATTATATCGGGATTCACTTCGTTGATTAAAACATAAGTGTTCAGTGTAGCGGGTTGTGTGCCAACGTTATCAACACCAGTAACTGAACAGGTGCCATTTAGTGAAACAACTATTTTGTTTTCAGCATTACCGTACAATTCAATCGGATAATTGCCTTTTATTCTCTCTAATTTAAAATGTTGAATTGTTGGTAAAGCCTCACCCTTCATGGCAAAAACAATCCCTATTTTCTCTATTTTGTTGTTAAAATTCATCCGAATTAGTTATCAAACTTAATGAGTGAATGAATATCGTGGGTTCCATAATTGGTAATATTGCTTCGTCCTTTCAGGTGCGACAGTTCCACAATAAAGCTGATATAAATTTTTTGAGGTTTGAATTGACTAATCAGTTCAATGGCCGCATTAATGGTGCCACCGGTAGCCAGCAAATCGTCGTGCAACAGTACAATATCCCCGGTGTGTATGGCATCGTTGTGTATTTGAATTACATCAGTGCCATACTCTAATTCATATGCAGCACTTTTAGTTGCATACGGCAATTTGCCTTGTTTCCTAATTGGCACAAAGCCAGCATTCAGCTTATATGCCAAACTGCTGGCAAATATAAAACCCCGCGATTCAATGCCACAAATTTTAGTGATCCCTTTATTGGCATAATACTTTTGCAATTCATTAGTGGTTGCTTGAAAACTCTCTTTATCTGAAAGTAAAGGGGTAATATCTTTATATGAAATGCCTTTTTTAGGGAAATCATTTATGATTCTTATTTTTTGTTCCAAATTAAACTCCATACTAACGCTTTTTATTTTTAGACTGAAATAAATCAACATAAGTGCATAACGTCGAAATATAGATAAAAATATCTATTCAAGGAAAGAGTTACTTATAATGACTTGTCTAAAATACGCTTTAAATTTTCATTGAATACTGGCAAGATGAGCGAGGAATTGAATGTTGGGTTTGCTACAAATTCTGCTGAATGAAAATTTATATATCCTTTTACAAAATTGGGAGCCAGGCAATAAATCATATCATCTTCTGTTCCCATGGTTGGAGGTTTTACCGTTAATACTTCTGAAAAATGATGTGATTTAGTAACAAGCGGGGCCGAGAAATCTTCAATAATCTGTTTTGAAATTTGCATTATAATGGTAAAGTCGCCATAAGCTTGCCGCACAATACTAAAATACTTTATGGTTATGGAATCTTTAGCTGAAACTACATCAGTAGTATAATCCAGATGGCTTTGGAATTCAAACCCTTGCTTTATAATTTTATCGGCGGTTTCTTTTGTTTTAGTATTGTGTAAAAACGTTACCACATCGTTTTTACATTCGATAATCTTAATCAGATTATGAAGATAAAGCGATTCGCTAGTTACATTTCCATCTAAAGATTCCAATGTGATTGTTTTTAATTCTTGTTAACCTCGGCAAAAATTACTTTTTTCATGGCATCAAACTCTTCACGATTAAAGAGTCTTGTTAAGTAAATGATTTTCCCTTGTCGATCAATAATAACATTTCGGGTAACACCGGCCTCTTTTTGAGCATACTTAGCAAACACTTCAGCTCCCGGATCCATTCCTAAAGGATAGGTAATCTGTGTTTGTTGTGCAAATTCTTTTACTTTTTCAAAAGGTTCATCCCGGTCGATTCCTACCAATACAAAATCCTTATTTTTTAGAACCTGCCAGATTTCCGATTCAATAAACGGCATCTCTTTACGGCAAACACCGCACCAACTGGCGGTAAATTGTATCATCACTACTTTGCCTACTTGGTCGGAAAGTTTAAAAAAGTTACCGTTGTGCAGCATGGTTTCAAAAATAGGTGCTTTATCACCTACTTTAACCAGATATCCACGACTTTCATCCTCGGTTTGTGCGTTTATACTTAAACTAAAAACCCCTTGAGCCAATAAAATAAGGGCAAATGCTAAAGTTTTCACATTCATAACTGTTCACTTTTTTTGATAGGTGAAGGTAGTTATTTTTTCACTTAAGACTAAAGGTTTTGGTTCTTTACAATGGATTGAAGTCAAAAATAAGGTAACTCATCAATGCAAATTGTAAAATTATAATAGCGTCAATTTTATCACTAAAAGATTATTCAATTATTTGTTTCAAGAGTATTTTTCTACTTTCCCCCGATAATGAAATAAAGTAAATACCTTTTGATAAGTGATCTAAGTCAAGACTAGTTGAACGTTGTAGGTTGTTTTGAGTGTATACCAACAACCCAATTTCGTTGAATAGCTCTAATTTGGTAAATTCTCCATTTGTCGGAACCTCAATTATCAGTTTCCCATTGGATGGATTGGGATAAATTTGAATCGTTGAGGCATCGATAGATGGAGCCGATACATAAGTTATATCAAGGCTAATTACCAAATCTACATTGGCTACCACTAATTCGTTGGTAATGGTATCAAACCCTACTTTTGAAACCGTATAGGCATAAGTACCCGCTGGTAAGTCAACAAACAAAGAATTTCCAGTAGCAGAGGTATTAATTTTTTTTGCGCTAATTTCAACGGAAACCCCGGACTCTGGAATTCCATTATGTGTGATGATGAAATTCACATCGGGAATTGCACTTAACTCAATAGGTAGCAATACATCAGCAGATGCCATGGTTATGCTTTGGTTGAGGCTATAAAACCCAGCTTTTTCAATGGAATAGGCGTAAGTTCCTTTCATCAGATCGGTAATTTTTATTTTTCCTTCCTCATCGGAAAATAAGGTAGTTCCATTAAGTGCCAGCAAAGCACCGGCAGCGGCTTCACCTTTCCATGTTACGATGAATTCCAGATCGGGAATCATTTCAATAACAATTGTAGTATCTAAATCCACATCTTTTACAAACGAAATCTGAGATTCTATAGTGTAATAACCTTCCTGAACAATAGTCAGAACTTGATTGGTTGCTTCGGTGTTTGACAAAAATTCAACAGTTCCTAAGCTATCGGTTGTTTTTTCAAGAGTCCCTATTTTAACCACTGCTCCAATAATGGCTTGGTTGGCATCAGTAACCCGGATTTTCAAATCTGATTTTTTGAAAAGATAGCTATCCAAAATCTGATCCTGATCAACAACTCCTATTTGAGTTGTTTCGGCATAATATCCTTGGCTTTCAATCAGAATGGTCTGGTTTTCGCCAGATACTATATCGGCAAATTTTGCAATTCCTTCACTGTTCGTATAATCTGTTTGGTTTTGAAAGGTAACTTTTGCTTTATCCATATTACCAAATTTATTGGTTACATGAACCAAAACATCGGGAATTGCATTTAATGCAACAGGTATTGTAATGTTTTGGCTAATTTCTATCGTATCGGTAACTGAATAATATCCCCACTTTTCGATATAGTAAATCAAATTGGAGCCCGATGCAATGTTTGTGAAAAGTGCATTTCCGTTGGATTGGCTTATGGCCCATTCCTTATTGAATAGCACATTCACATCAGCTAAAGGCGTTCCTGCTTCAGTAATTTCAAAAGTAGCGGTATAAACAGGAATGGCATTTAAGGTAACCGGAATACTCACATTTTCAGTTACAACTATTTCTTGTGAAACGGTATCATAGCCAGCCTTAGTTATGCAGTATGAATAGGTTGCTGGTGGCAACTTATCAAAAAGTGCCACTCCATTTGGATTTGTAATTAAAACTTGATTTTTGCAAGTAACCACAGCTCCTTCAATGGGAGTTGTTCCATTGGAAACTATAAATTGGGCTTGGTATAAATTCTCATAAGCCGGCAATAATAATGTTGCCCATTTGACTGTATCGTTGAGAATAGCCATGGTATCCATAGGTTGATGCAAATCTTTGGATAGATTTACCGGATATTCACCGTGTGAAAGATAGTAATACACCAGCCCTATGGTGTCGGTCATTAAGATTTGTGAACCAATGGTAACCAATGCTTCAGAAATTGGTATCATTGATTCATCCACAACTTCAATAGTAAGGGTATCTTGTATCAGGTTTTGGTCGATAAACCCAAACTGTATGTTGGGACGGGTTTTGGAAGTTCCATCAAAATTGGCCGGATATTCCACATCGGCATAACCATAAGCAACTTTTGGAACGGTTGTTTCGGTACAATAAACTGAAGTTCTATCCGTTGAACCACAATAACTTTCATTAATTCCCCAATAGATTTCAACAACCAAATTGCCATCGGATGTTGCATACGTATAAGGATCAATAGCTATTTTAAACCATCCTTTAGTGTCAGGTAATTCAAAACTTTCCATGAATAAAACGGTATCGGAATTTTCAAATTCCAAATAGCTGGTGCCAAACTCATTAGCAGCGGTTGTTCCAAGCTTAATTACATAGTTGGACAAGTTCCTATCCTTTGAATTGGTAGTGAAGGAAGCCAAATTAAAAGCCAATTCATTAATTAGATGAGTACCTGAAGAAAATTCAGATGCCTGATAGATAATTTGGGTTTTATTACTTCTATAATAATTGTAGAAAGGATAGTTGTATTTTACCGTAGATGCAGTACCAATTTCCAAAGAAGGGGATTGGCCAATAACCGTTTGAATTATATTTTGTAAGGTGTCAGCGGTCGACCAATCATAATTGATAGCAACTTTTGTTCCTTGTGGTGCACTGGTGTGGGCGGTAACTTTTATGGAAATTATTGTGGACTCTCCAGCATCGATGGGTGCTACAGGTGTTAATGCATTATCAACAATAGCATACGGCGATTCTAAATTCCATTTTATTTTCATGGGGGAGGAGCTATTGTTTCCATTGTTAAAAACTTCCAAATTTAAGGTTGCTGTTTCTCCAGGTTCTAACTTGTTGTTACCATCTCCAAAAGAACCATCTTCTGATAAAACGGCTTCACCCATTACCAAGACAGGGGAATTGATGGTAAATGACATTTCGCGGGTCCAACTGTTTTCAAGGCTGTCGGTAAAAGTCACTAAAAAATCAACCGGATGCTGATTGGGTAAATTTTCAGCCAAGTGGATGCTAAAGCTGCTGTTCCCAGCTAAATCGCCGGCCTCAATAGTTCCAAAGTGGTGTGATGCATTGGTTATTTGAACGTATTCGTCAGTGCTGCTTAACTTAGAAATTACATTACCCGCGGCTTCGACTCCAACATTTTTAATTTGTACTTCAATAAAGGCATCCTCATTGTTTTCAAGGCTGCCGTTGTTGTTCCCAAATTTGTCGTTGATTTTACAACTTGAAACGCTGATGTATGGACCTGCAGCCGGAATTACCCGAATAACTGATTGATAGGTAATTTTATTGAACCCAGTGATAACAACATCTAAATCAGCAATATCGGTAAAGGGCTCAAATTCAAGAAGCGCAACTCCGTTTTTTACCTCTGAAGAGGCTTTCAAAACACCTTGGTTGCTTAAGTTTACCAAAGCACCTTCTGTATTGCAGGCAACTTCAAACGCAAGCATTCCTATGAGAAGTTCTTCAGGGTGCGAAACCTGCATGGCAACCGGAATGCCAGTTCGAACCAATAACGACGGGTCTCCAAAGGTAGTCCAGGTATCGGTCATTTCATCTCCTTCGCTGCCGTATTCATCATTCATGTGCAGGCATCCATTGTAGGCAATGCCTCCAAAGGTACGTTTTACGTTATTTTCATAACTTTCTATCAAAATATCCACCATTTCGTCCTGTGCATCCATGGGTGGATTCCAAGCTTGGTTAATGGTTGAGGCAATAATCGCAACGGCTCCGGTTGGTTCATCGTTTTTGTAGGCTTGCATAAAAGCTTCAGCAAAACAAGTCTGACCATGAAAATTACCATTTACACAGGCAACATCAAAAATAAAAGGCCAACGGTTTGTATTCGTTAATTTATTAATGTTTGATACGCTAAATCCCGAAGTGCCCCAGCTTAAATCAGAACCGTGTCCCACATAATTTATGATACCAACTCCAGCATTTATGGCGTTTGTTACTTGTGCAGCCGTAGCTCCTGGATCGTAAGCACTGGTAATATTTTCATAAGTAAACGATAACAAATCGGCTTTCACTTTTTCCATGTGTTGCTTGTCTGATTCCCCATCATCGCCTGTTCCATTGCCGCCTTCAGCTGATGCCATTCCTAATCCGTTGGAGAGCCAAGTAGCGGTTTCATCCAAATCGCGCTCATAGGTAATTGTTTTTTCAACTTGGGTTTGCACGTGCAATTGATTACTGGCACTGAACCTTCCCACAAAAAATTCGGGATATGAATCGTTACCGGATACATAGGAGTAAGCTACATCGGAATCGCCACTGGCATAAAGTGATGGGATATCTTCGGAATCACCAATTAAAAGTAAAAAGGTGAGGCCTTTTTCAAGATAATAGGTATTAATATAATTTTTTAGGGCTGTAGCCGAGATGCCGGTGGTAGCTGAAGCAAATTCAACCAGTTCGGTAGCTATTCCCCTTTTATTCTTCCATTCAACCAAGGGTTTAATAGCCTCCAGGTATTTTGCCGGGCAAACTACAAGCATATTGCCCGATTCGCCAACCGAAGTATATTTTGAGGCATCAAAATTTAGAAATTGTTGTTTATAAATCCGATTGAATTCTGCATCAGTTTTTTTTGGATTTCCGTTAGTGATTATGTTTTCACCTTTTTCGTTGGAATTAACCAACTTAACATGTATGCTGGTGTAAACCCTTAGAACCTTGGTTATCGGATTGTACTGCAAAGGATAAGCTACCACAGTTTGGCCTCTGAAATCGCGCAAAATATAGGGCTTTCGTAATTCAGCCAACTTGCCTGGATAAAAAGCATCTACCTTGTAGCTTGCACCATAAAAGAAGGGAACATCTGCGGGATTTTGGTTCCGGTATAAATTTCCTTTCGAAGGGGCCACTTGCACGTTTTCAACATCGTAGTATTCAGAACTTACTATCTCGATATTCATTTTTTCGGATGCCGGAATAATTACCGATGCCGTTAGCTTATTTAAATCGGGTGCTCCTGCTTCTAAAATAGCAGAGCCATTTTCCAAGCGAATTACTATAGCTTCAGAATTGGTTAATTTTACGGTTTCCGATTGAAAATCAACGGTAGAAAACACTAGTTCAACAACCTTTTCGCTGGAAGAAATCAGGTGAACGTTTGTTTTGCTGTGGTTTGAATCATTGGTGTTTACCGATGAAAAACCTTGCAGCGATAGCATGGAAAGCAAGAACAGGAACAGAATAAATTTTGACATAATGCAGTAGTATGAATTTGGGATGGCTAAGTACTTAAAATATCCAGTTAAATGCAAGTTATATTGTTAATGTATGTTTGTTGTATGGTATTTTAAATAACACATTTATCCTATATCACGGTTTCAAGGGAAAAATTGATTAGGTTAAAAAGGTCGTTGAGCGAGTAGTATATATAACATAATATGGTTGCATTTTTTTAAAATAGCATGGGTCTGGTAATTTTGTCTCAAATAAAATCGTAAATTTAAGCAGCTTGTTAAATTGTAAAATTTACGTTTAAGCAGTAGGTCACCATGGATCGGTCAAAACCTTTTGTAATAACCATAAGCCGCCAGTTTGGTAGTGGGGGCTCCTATGTTGGGAAAAAATTGGCAAGTAAGCTGAATTTTTATTATGCCGACCGTGAAATTCTTGGCAAAGCAGCCCAAACGCTTTCTGTATTAGAAAAGGATTTAGAACAACAAGATGAAAAATTGCAGTCATTTTGGGAAACATACTTTCAAATACATGCCAATTCAACCGATGCCCTTTTAAATACGGTATTAATTAAACCTTCGAATGCCGAATTGTTTAAAACAGAAGTGGAAATAATTCGGCGAATTGCCGAAGAACAGTCTGCTGTTATTATTGGTCGTTGTGGCTTTCAAATTCTTCGGGAACAAATCAATCGGGTTAGTTTGTTTTTACATGCTGATATTGCTTTTAGAAGCAACCGTATTCAGCAGTTATTTCAAATTTCGGAAAAGGAGGCTTTGAAAATGATTACCCGAATTGATAAAGAAAGGGCTCAATTTATTGAGGAGTATGCCGGAATGAAATGGAGCGATTCCCGACAGTTTGACCTATGTATTGATACGGGCAAAATAGGAATTGAGGCAAGTGTTGACCTAATTATTCATTATTTAGAATCTACTCGCCAATTTGTAGTAATTACCTGATATAAACTAAAACTAAAAAAATGAGAGCAAAAACAATTTCAGTATTAATCATTTTATTGGGGTTTAACCAGATTATTTTTGGTCAATTGACCGATGAAGAGGCCAAACTTCGCAACAAGAGTAATGATACAATACCAGGCTGGAAAAAAGGCGGTGTAATAGGGCTAAGAATTGCACAAACTTCTTTAACGAATTGGGCTTCCGGTGGTGAAAATTCGTTGGCACTAAACGGACTTTTAAGTGTTTATGCGAATTACAAAAAAGATAAAATTGTTTGGGATAATTCGTTAGATGTTGGCTATGGTTTATTAAAGCAGGGCAAAAATTCTGACTTTATGAAGTCCGATGATAAATTTGATTTCCTATCAAAATATGGACAGGAAGCATTCACTGATTTTTATTACGCAGCTCTATTAAATTTTAAAACACAGATGAGTGAGGGTAAAGATTATGCAAGCGATACTTCTAAAATTTCCAATTTTCTAGCTCCGGCTTATACAACTATCGCTATTGGTTTGGACTATAAACCGAATAGTTATACGAGTGTATTTTTTGCACCTATAACAGGAAAAATTACCTTGGTAAATGACCCGGATTTAGCTGATGCCGGTGC
>JAIFNJ010000052.1 GCA_020047835.1 Bacteroidota bacterium | reverse complement strand
ATTATCATAGGTTGTTCCAGTTATTATTTCTTTACCAGAATGGAATCCTTCCATAGTTTCCTTAAATCGTTGGGTATTCAAACTTTTGGAGTTCTTATCGCTATTGTTTAAAACAATCATCACAACCTGTTCATTGGTATATCGGAAGGTAACATAGATGCCATCTTCCGGTAAAAAATGCTTGAGCTTGCCGGTATGTATGGTTTTGTTGCTTTTGCGCCAGTTCAATATCTTTTTTACATATTGGAACGCCTCCATTTGGTCGGGGGTTAAACCGGATTGAGTGAACGCATTGATGGAATCGCCAGCCCAACCGCCGGGAAAATCTTTTCGTATAAAACCATGACCTTGATGTTCCTGTCCATCCATTAAAATTTCAGTACCATAATAAATTTGCGGCACACCACGGGTAGTTAATAATAAAGCCATGCCCATTTTAAACTTGTTCAAGTCTTTCCCTACCGACTCATAAAAGCGGTTTAAATCATGATTATCGGCAAAAACAAGCAGGTTTTGTGGATTGGAATAGACAAAATCCTGGGCAAGCACATTGTAAAGTTTTGCCATTCCTTCGTCCCAACCTTCTTTTTCATTAAAAACGGAGTTCAGGGCTCCATGCATAGGAAAATCGGTTACACAATTCATGTGCGAATCGTATCCGTCTTTGTTTTTAGCCCCCCCCTGAAAATAAGCAGTAATGGGAATTTGTTGTAACCAGGCTTCTCCAACAATATTCAGTGTGGGGTATTGATCCATGATAGCTTTTGCCCATTCAGCAATAAACTCTTTGTATGGATAGGGCTGCGTATCAATACGAAGGCCATCGAGCCCAGCGAATTCAACCCACCAGATGGTATTTTGGATTAAATATTTAGCCAAGTAAGGATTGCGCTGATCCAAATCGGGCATGTTGGTATCGAACCAACCAGTGAGCATTTGGTTTCTATCGTAATCGGAAGCATAGGGATCGGAAACTACGGGTGCCCTGAAATTGGAGCGGAAATAAGTATCATGTTTGTGAATCCAGTTGCTCATGGGCAAATCTTTTATAAACCAATGCGCACTACCACAATGGTTGAATATCATGTCCATAATTATTTTCAACTGTTTTTGGTGAGCCAAATCAACCAATTCCACCAATTGGTCGTTGGTTCCATACCGCGGATCCACTTTATAAAAGTCCGAAATGGCGTATCCGTGATAGGTAAATGCTCCTTGGTTATTTTCCAAAAATGGGTTCATCCACAAAGCGGTAAAACCGGTTTCACTGATATAATCCAGATGATTCATCACACCCTGCAAATCACCTCCATGGCGTCCGTTAGGGTTTTTACGGTTGTATTTTTCTAAGGTATTAATTGTTGAATCGTTCGTGGTGTTTCCATTTGAAAAGCGATCAGGCATGAGCAGGTAAATAACATCGGAAGTATTAAAACCATTATGAATATTGGGTTTTGTATTGCGTGCTTTTAATTCATACTCATATGTAGCTACCTTTTTTTTGCCCTCTTTAAATTCAATAATGAATTTACCGGGTTGAGTTTCTGGGTTAATTACCAAGTCAATAAACAAATAATTAGGGTTTTCCACCTTGTGTACCTCCTTGATGGTCACACCCGGATATTGCAATACGACCTGAGTATTGGAAATATTTTCACCATATATCAGCAATTGCAAATTTTGATTATTCATTCCAACCCACCAGTTCATGGGTTCTATGCGTTGCAAGGATGTTTTTGCTATTATCTGGAATGTAAAAGCAAAAATCATTAGTGTAAAAATTGTAAATTTCTTCATACTGCTTTTTATAAATTTTAGTTATCAATTAATCTTTTTATGCTCCAGAAACCATTCAAAAAGTCCCGATTCATTATAAGCTGGTATCCACGAAAAGTGATCGACTCCCGGATACAAGGTAAATTTTACTTCGGCACCGGCTTCTTTTAAAGCATCTACCATAAGTTGCGAATTAACAGGGGAAACCACATTATCGGCATCTCCATGAAACACCAAGGTTGGAAGCTTTTTTGAGTATTTAATCAATCCCGGTGTACCACCCCCACAAACAGGAGCAATAGCGGCAAAATATTTGGGATACGCCTGCGAAAAAGCAAACGTACCAAAGCCTCCCATGCTTAGTCCAGTTAAATAAACCCGGTTGGTATCTAAATGGTAATCTTTAATAACCTGATCGAGCAATGTGCGTAATGGCAAAAGCATGGAAATCCAGCTTTCATTCAGCGGACATTGAGGAGAAATGACAATAAAAGGAAATCCCTTTTCCATGGCTATCCGCGGAGGCCCCCATGCATTTACTTTTTCCACACTATCCCCTCTTTCGCCGGAGCCGTGAAGAAAAAGAATTAATGGAAACCCTTCCTTTCGGTTGGTATCATAATCGACTGGTAAGTAAGCTAAATAATTCAAAGAAAAATTACCTTCAATTTTTTGAGCTACTTGCGAACCTGGTTGAGGAATTTGGGATTGCGCCGATACATTATAACTCGTTGTTACTATAAATAGGGCCACACATCCTGCTAAAATTCTTTTCATGGATTGGCTATGCTTTAATTCAAATTTCAAACATTTGAGAAGTAAATTTTACCTCTGATACTCATTAATACGTTGCAATATCGAGAATTATAAAATCATAAACAACCTAAAAAATCAATTTGAAAGGTTGTTTCCATCATATTTTCTAACTGCGAAACAAGAAGGCCTAACTCTACAAAGAATTAGGCCTTCCCTATTTTTTTAATCCGTTTTCACCAGGTTATCAAGTAAACTCAAAATTATTTACTTTTTGTTAAAACCAAATATCCCCAAGGTTCCATTTTTATTGGGCTTTCGCTAGTTAGGGTAACATTCTCTTGAGTAAATAGTGAAGTGTAATTACCTATTACTTGCTCATTCTGGATTGATACGGTTTGTTCTTTTGCAGAAAAATTCAAAATCACCACTACTTGATCGGTATCTTTAACCCGGTTAAATGAGTAAACACTTGGATTTCCAGTTGCAACTTTTTCAAAAGAACCTCCGCTAGCTCCGTTCCAAAGGGCTTTGTTTTCGTGTTTTAAAGTCAACAGTTTTTTATAAAAATCCTCAAGTTCATAATTTTTCCAATCAATGGGATCTTTTTCAAAAAAACTAAGCCGTTTCTCCAGTTTTGCTTCTTGCCCGGAATATATAAGCGGCATGCCAGGAACGGTAGCTGCCAATACGGCCATGGTTTGAGCTGCAGATCCCATTCTTTCAAACTCGGTACCATTCCATGAATTTTCATCGTGGTTTGAGGTAAAATTCATGAAGTAATCATCGGCATCATATAGCGAATCGACTTTAGCAAAGTAGGTGTCCAAGGCTGCAATATCCTTTTTACCTTGCGCTATTTGATTCATGATATGGTGGAATTCCCATCCATAAACCATATCAAAAGCGCTCATCGCCTCATTTGATTCCCACTCAGCAAGCATAAAAACAGGCTTAATAGAATCCAAACGGGTACGCACGGTTTCCCAAAAATCGATAGGAACCATACCGGCCACATCGCAGCGATAGCCATCGATGTTTGCTTCTTTAACCCAAAATTCCAAGCTTTGTGCCATATATTCCCTCAGCTCCCTCACCTCGTAATTCAGGTCGGCAACATCGGACCAATCAGCTACCGGAGGCACAATGATGCCCAGTGAATCGCGGGTGTACCAATCGGGATGTGATTGAACCAACCAATTATCCCATGAGGTATGATTGGCAACCCAGTCAAGAATTACATACATTCCCAATTCATGAGCTGTGGATACTAATTTTTTAAAATCCTCTATAGTGCCAAATTCAGGATTCACTTTTTGATAGTCCTTAACGGCATAATAGCTTCCCAAAGATCCTTTCCGGTTTATTTCACCGATGGGGTGAATGGGCATAATCCATAGAATATCAACGCCCATCGCTTTTAATCGGGGCATTTCCTTTTCAAAGGCTGCAAAAGTTCCTTCATTGGTGTATTGCCTCACATTTACTTCGTAAATAGTGGCGTTTTTTATCCAAGCCGGATGAGTATATACTTTTGCGCTTTTAGTATTAAGCTGTTCCGTTGTTTCCTTTGGTGAAGGCGACGCGCAAGAAACTATTAGCAAGGCACTCAACCAGAATAATAAGGTGTTGGTAAGAGCTTTCATAGATGCATATTTTATGTTAATTATTGATTAAAATTTTATCGTTGGAATCAATCAGATATTCTTTACCAAAAATAATTAATGGAACTTGTATATCACTAAAATTCTGAACTTCCACTCGTTCTTTAAAAGCGTTAATTTTAAGAACACTTCCGCGGAACCTGATTTTAAATGAAAAACTATCCCAGTCTTTTGGAGTTCTTGGATTTAGGTGAATTTTCCCGTTGAAAACCCTAAAACCTCCAAACCCATGAACAACGGACATCCAGGTACCAGCCATTGAAGTAATATGCAATCCCTCGCCCACTTCACAATTATAGTCATCCAAATCGAGCCTCGAAGTTCGCAGATACAGTTCATAGGCTTTCTCCATTTTATTCAACTTAGCGGCCAAAATGGAGTGTACACAAGGCGAAAGCGAAGATTCATGCAAAGTGCGTGATTCGTAAAAATCAAAATTGCGCTCAATGGTATCTATATCGAATTTATCTTCGAACAAATAAATTCCTTGTAAGGTATCTGCTTGTTTAATAAAGCAAGAGCGCAGAATGCGGTCCCACGACCATTTTTGATTTATGGGCCGGTGTTTTGGATCCAAATCCTTAACCAAAATCTGCTCTTTATTCAGATAATTGTCCTGTTGTAAAAATACACCCAACTCCTTACTTTCAGGGAAATGCATGTTTTGAGTTATTTCATTCCAGCGTTTGGTTTCTTCGTTTTCGTTAAACCCAATTTTAGCCGATAAAGCCAAATATTTGTTTGGGTTGGCAGTTTTTACCCGATCAATAACCTCGCGGGTGTAGTCCAAACACCAGCAAGCCAATTTATTGGTGTACCAGTTATTGTCCACATTGTTTTCATATTCATTGGGACCGGTAACGCCCAACATTACAAATTTATTCAAACGGTCCGACCAGGTAATCCGTTGACTCCAAAACCTACTGATTCCAATTAAAAGTTCCAATCCAAAGTCTTTAAGGTAGTCCTCATCGCCGGTATAATTCACATAATTGTAAACAGCAAAGGCTATGGCCCCATTCCGGTGAATCTCCTCAAAAGTAATTTCCCACTCGTTATGGCATTCTTCGCCGTTCATGGTTACCATGGGGAAAAGTGCCGACCCGTGATTGAATCCCAATTTAGTGGCATTTTCAATGGCTTTGCCCAATTGTTTGTATCGGTATAATAATAAGTTACGGGCTACATGCTTATCGGCTGTTGCCAAATAAAAAGGCAAACAATACGCTTCGGTATCCCAATAGGTGCTGCCTCCATATTTTTCGCCGGTAAAACCTTTGGGTCCAATATTAAGCCGTTCGTCTTCGCCGGTATAGGTTTGGTTTAGCTGAAAAATATTGAACCGGATGGCTTGTTGAGCGGCCACATCGCCGTCAATGGTAATATCGCTTTCTTCCCATTTAGCTGCCCAAGCATCCTTTTGTTCGTGTAAAAGTTGATTAAAATGTTTGTTTTGTGCTTTTGCCAATTCGCTTTTAGCCACTGCTGCTAATTCTTTCTCCGGATGATTGAAAGAAGAAACATTGGTGGCAAATTTATAGATTACCAACTCATCTCCTTCTGCAATGTCAATAGTTACTTCGCATGCTGCATATTTTTCCTTAACCGTATTGATTGGATTAACGGAAAGTAATTTGCCGTTTTTCCATAGTTCGAATACCATTCCAGTAGCCACTACAAATCCGGTTTTTTTGGTTCGGGCTAACACCAAAGCATTATTACCAGCTGATTCCTGTGAAATCGCTTCCCAAAACTTTTCGTCGTAGTTTGAATCTTCATTCACTACATCGGCGTCGAGGTAAGGGGTTAATGTTATGGTTCCGGTAAAATTATCAGCAATAAGAGTATAGCGGATAGCACCAATGTTGTCATCAACAATACTTAAGAAACGACGGGTATCTACCCGGATTTCATTGCCGTTGTTCATAGTGGCCTGAAAAGATCTAGAAAGATACCCTTCATGCATGTTAAGTACCCGTTGAAAATCAGCTACTTTTATTTTGGCCAAATCGAGTTCTTCGCCATTCACTTGAACGTTAATTCCAATCCAATTGGCGGCATTTAGTACTTTGGCAAAATATTCAGGATACCCGTTTTTCCACCAACCCACTTTGGTCTTATCAGGGTAATAAACCCCAGCAATATAGTTACCTTGCAGGGTATTTCCGGAATACTGTTCCTCAAAATTAGCCCGTTGGCCCATGCGGCCATTACCAATGCTAAATATACTTTCCGAAGAGGGCACATTTTCGGCAGAAAACCCCTCTTCAATAATATTCCATTTATCAGGTTTGATGTATCTATTCATGAAAATAATTTTAAATGGTGAACCTTCAGTTCGCTATAACTCAAATACACCATATACTAAATTAATGTCGTTTAGTTAGCAATTCCCCACTATAATACCCCCAGGGGGATACTTCCTCCGCAACAGCATTGCTAATCCTCTAGCCTCGGAGAAGAAGTGCCCAAAGGACGGAGGGTGAAAACCTTAATTAAAAGTCGTTGTATAATAATTGCAATTCAAAAAAATGGAGAGCAACCTTATTCCCCCAAATAATCCCATGAAATTTTAAACTTCGTGAGTAGTTGCTCTCCTAATATCAAAAATCGAGTTTTTTCAAATTCATTTCAAAAAGATCGGGAATCACCCTATTTGCTTTACCAAGTATAGCCGGGCTGCCTATACCGACACAAAACATGCCAGCATTTATAGCTGCTTCTACTCCGGCTTCGGCATCTTCAAATACTACACATTCGCTGGGTGAAATATTCAATCCCTTGGCTCCTAATAAAAATACTTCCGGATCGGGTTTGGCTTTTGATGTTTTTGTACCATCCACAATCACATCGAACCAATGAGTTAGATTGGTTTTTTGTAATATGTAACCAGCATTTTTACTGGCCGAACCCAAAGCCATTTTTATTCCTGCGGCTTTTAGTTGTTCAAAAAAATCAAGTACACCCGGCAATACTTCGTCCGGAGTCATTTTATCGATATATTGAGTGTACCAATTGTTCTTTTTTTCGGCAAACGCCAATTTCTCTTCAGGTGTA
Source organism: Bacteroidota bacterium (assembly GCA_020047835.1). Lineage (GTDB taxonomy): Bacteria > Bacteroidota > Bacteroidia > Bacteroidales > SZUA-534 > GWE2-40-63. The sequence continues at coordinate 3,825 of JAIFNJ010000052.1, read as the reverse complement.
AAGCTTTGACCACCAATTTCTAACAAAATATTTAGTGAATCGATGCGGCTTACCCCCTTCAAACGTTCATTATCTTGGTGCGTAAAATCAAAGCCCAATTCATTCGCCAGCCTTTTCCATGCCAGATAATGATACTTTGCCGTATCTACTACAACACCATCCAAATCAAAAATACAGGCTTTAATTGTTCCCATCTAATAATTAAATGTTTATTCGGTTTCTGTTTTTGTCGATTTAACAAAGGACACCGCAATAGCCCCTAATAACATACAAACTCCACTCAAAACCAGAATATATATGGCTTGTTCGTGAAAGAAATATTTTAAAATAGCCCCAGCAAGAAATCCGCTAATAATCTGTGGACCGGCAATGGTAAAATTAAATATGCCCATGTAAACTCCCATTTTATCGGCAGGAACAGAATCGGATAAGATGGCATAAGGCATAGCCAGAATGCCTGCCCAGGCAATACCCACACCAATCATTGGGATGAATAACAAATACTGGTTGGTAATTCCTAACATGGAAATATACCCAATACCCCCTGCGACTAAAGCAAAGGAGTAGGTGGTTTTTCTGCCAAATTTATGCGCCAACCGGGGCATAAGAATTGAAAAAATGGCGGCAAATAAACTATAGGCTCCAAAAAGAAGTCCCACCCAATTACCTGCAGCATTGTAGGCATCTGATGATCGGTCGTCAATGGCACAACCCCAAACATGCTGAGCTACAGCCGATGTGGTATATACCCACATTAAATACAAGGCAAACCACGAAAAAAACTGAACAATGGCTAACTGGTACATTGCTTTTGGCGCGTGACTGATAAGACGGAAAAAGCCCATTATTCCTTTGAATTTCGGATCGGCAACGGCATCTTTTTCTAAACCTTTATAGTCTGCGTATTCATCAGGAGGATATTCTTTTGTCCGGAATACCGTCCATACCACTGATAAAAGCAACATACTGCCACCAATGTAAAATGACCAAATAACTGAAGGAGGCACTTGACCGCTTGGTGCTGTATTTTGAACACCTAAAAGGTTTGTCAACACAAATGGTAATATGGAACCAAGAACGGCTCCGGTGTTAATCAAAAAACTTTGAATGGAATAACCCAGTGTCCGCTGATCAGTGGAAACCATATCAGCTACCAATGCCCTAAAAGGCTGCATGGTAATATTAAATGACCCATCCATTAAGGCAAACATAATGGCACCAAAAATAAGTGGCGGCATTAAAGCAACTACCATTCCGGCATTAGGCATCAAAAACATGGCAAATGCGGCAATAATGGCGCCTCCCAATAAATAAGGGCCTCTTCTGCCAAAACGGTTCCAAGTTCGATCGCTGGCAGAACCAACAATAGGCTGCACGATGAGCCCCATAACGGGTGCAGCAAGCCAAAACAATGACAGGCTGTGCAAGTCGGCACCCAGATTTGATAAAATTCGGCTCACATTGGCGCTTTGCAAGGCAAATCCCATTTGTATGCCCAGAAATCCGAAACTAACGTTCCAAATTTGCCAAAAATTTAGTTTTGGTTGCTTTTTCATCATATAATAATAGTAAGGAATGAACATGATTATAATTCGCTATAATTCAATCATGCTTAAAAAGGAAAGACAAGGCAAATTAATAGAAAAAACAAATGAATCGCAAAACTTTAAAATTGAAAAAATGAATTTTCTCTTGAAAGGCTTATTTAAAACGGTTGCGGTGGAATTCAGAAATTAGAAGTTAGAGACTAGAGACCAGAAACCAGTGTCAGAAAAAAATACAATCCTAAAATCTAATTTCCAATCTCTAAACTCTATTTTCTAAAATCTACCCTTCCGTTGATTCCCTTACAATTAAATTAGTAGGTATTACCTTAGTAACTGGTGAGTAATTGGTTATGGTTTCGTTTATCCGGCTAAGCAAGAGCAGTGCTGCTTCTTTTCCCATCTCAAAGCCATGCTGATCAACTGTTGTTAAAGTTGGATCGGTAACATACGCAACAAATCCATCGGAAAAACCCACTACCTTAACATCTTCAGGAACCCTATAACCAAACTGTTTCACCACTTTTAAAACTCCGGAAGCGGTTAAATCATTTACGGCAAATACTCCATCGGGACGAACACCCGACTCATAAACGTTGCGCATTACAACCAAGGCTTCTTCGCGGCTATCGCATTTAATAATCAGGCTTTCATCGACAGGTATTGCATGTTTTTTTAAGGCTTTAATATATCCTTCCATCCTGCGTTGGCCAATAATCAGATTTTGAGGTGCTGCTAAGTGAATAATTTTTCGGCACCCTTTAAGAATTAAATGTTCGGTTGCTTTAAAAGCACCTTCCAAATCATCAATTATAACTTTATCGGTATTCACTTCAGAAACCGCCCTATCAAAAAACACTAAGGGAATGTTGTTTTCTAAAAGCTCCTTAAAGTGGGTAAAATCGGTAGTATCTTTTGAAACCGAAGCTAATATCCCATCCACCCTGCTCGATGTAAGGGTCTGAATACTGGTTATTTCCCTCTCTTCATTTTCATCGCTTTGGCAAATCAACACGTTGTATCCGGCATCGTTGGCCACATGTTCTATTCCACTTATTACACTTGAAAAGAAAAAATGCACCACCTTTGGAATTACTACTCCTATCATGTGCGTTTTACTGCTGCGCAACGACAGCGCCACTGCATTGGGTTTATAATGGTATTTTTCAGCCAAATCGCGAACAGAGTCCTTTGTTTTTTGGCTAATATCAGGATGGTTTTTCATGGCCCTTGACACCGTACTGGGCGAAATTCCAAGTTCTCGGGCAATATCTTTAATAGTAATCTGACTCTTGCGTTCCATGTAAAATCAACTTTTAAATCAATAGCAAAATTAACATTTTAGTTGAGCCTTAACGGTCAAAGCTCAAAATTTGTTCATTTGGTTATTTTTATGCTTTACAACATTCGAAACCGATTGCGGAAACAAAAATTAAAAAGTATATTGTACTTTTATTTTTTATAACTCAAAACCTTATTAATTTTACATACGCTAAACTAAATCTAAAAGCTTAACATTGAAAGACAAACAGAATAACATTGAGAGACAAACAGATTAATTAACTAAATTAACTTAAGCATTATGGTAAGAAAAATACTTACTCTTTTCGCCATTTTCCTTCTATCGGGTGCCGCATTATATGCGCAATCCGGAAGTTTGCAAGGAAAAATTGTTGATGAAAATGGACAGCCCTTAATTGGTGCAAACGTTGTCGTAAAAGGTACAACCAACGGAACCATTACAAACATCGATGGAATCTATCTGATTCAGAAGGTTCCCGTAGGTTCACAAACCATTCTATGTTCATTCATAGGGTTTGCAAATATTGAACAAACGGTAGTTATTCAGGATGGGAAAACCAGCACCTTAGACTTTACCCTAATTGAAGACATCACTTCTTTGGATGAATTAGTAGTAATTGGTTACGGCACCGTAAAAAAATCAGATGCTACCGGCTCCGTGGTTGCTATTAAATCGGAAGATTTTAATCAAGGTGCTTTAGCAACCCCCGACCAGTTGATTACCGGTAAAGTTGCCGGGGTTCAAATTACTTCCGGTGGAGGTGCACCAGGCTCAGGGCAAACCATTCGCATTCGGGGTGGGGCTTCTTTGAATGCCACTAACGATCCGTTAATTGTAATTGATGGAGTTCCGGTGGACAATACTAGCATTAGCGGATTGGCTAATCCACTTTCAACCATCAATCCAAACGATATTGAGTCGATGACTGTGCTAAAAGACGCCTCTGCAACAGCAATCTATGGTTCACGAGCTTCCAAT
>JAIFNJ010000175.1 GCA_020047835.1 Bacteroidota bacterium | reverse complement strand
AATGCCAAACCTTTTCAAGCCAAGGTGTATGCCTACCAATCGCAAATTGATGAGCAATCACGCTCACTTAAGGTTCGGGCTATGTTACCAAACCCCGATGGAACTCTTATTCCAGGTTCCTTTGCCGATTTATCTATTTTGCTGGAACGAATTGATCATGCTGGCCAGGCAAATTTGATTAACGTTGAGGTAGGCATCCGTACTGAGGACATGATTCAAATACTGCAAGGTGTTTCTGTTGGTGATACGATTGCCACTACCGGACTATTGGCTCTTAAAGATAAAGCCTCTGTTTCCGTTAAAAAAGTTATTAATGTGCCTTAATCTTTCTGCATGAATATTTCATCCGTATTTATTAAACGTCCGGTTTTAACCACGGTAGTATCCATTACCATTGTGCTTTTTGGGGGTATTGGTTTTACCTATTTGGGTGTTAGGGAATATCCCAGCGTTGATCCACCCATTGTTACCGTTTCAACCACCTATACCGGAGCCAATGCTGAGGTTATGGAATCTCAGATAACCGAACCTTTGGAAGAATCACTCAGCGGTATTTCAGGCATACGCAGTTTAAGTTCAATCAGTTCCGACGGGCGCAGTAACATTACCGTGGAATTTAATCTGGATGTGGATATGGAACGCGCCGCCAACGATGTGCGCGACAAAGTTTCACGGGCCATACGCAGTATACCGCCCGATGCCGATCCGCCGGTAGTAAGCAAAGCTGATGCCAATGCCGACAATATTTTATCCATAACAGTACAAAGTGATAAAAGGAATTTAATAGAACTTACCGATTTTGCCATCCGTAATTTTAAAGAAAGGCTACAGACCATTGATGGGGTAAGCGAAATACGCATTTGGGGTGAGAAGAAATACTCCATGAAATTGGAGTTCGACCCTATCAAATTGGCAGCCTATCAATTAACACCCCTCGATGTCAGGAATGCATTGATTCGCGAAAACGTTGAATTGCCTGCAGGTAGGATAGAAGGGACTACCAATGAATTGACCATTCGTACCATGGGCCGGCTAAATACTGAAAATGATTTCGATAACATGATCCTATCATCAAAAGGTGGTTCGTTAATTCGCTTTAGCGATGTGGGAAAAGCACGGCTGGCTCCTGAAAATGAACGAACCATCATGAGGGGAAATGGATTGATACCCATGGTTGGGGTAGCACTTACCCCGCAACCGGGTGCCAACTACATTGACATTGTTGACGAAGCTTACCGAAGGGTAGAACAAATTAAAAAAGATTTACCGGAAGATATAAAAGTGGGTGTGGCAATGGATACTACAACATCCATCCGCAAAGCCATTACCGAGGTTGAAGAAACCATTTTATTGGCCTTTATTCTAGTAGCTTTGGTAATCTTTTTATTCCTGCGCGATTGGCGCACCACCATGATTCCGCTTATTGCTATTCCTATTTCGCTTATCAGCTCGTTTTTTATCATGTATGCGTCCGGGTTTTCAATAAATATCCTTTCGTTACTGGGTATTGTATTGGCAACCGGCATTGTGGTTGACGATGCCATTGTGGTTATGGAAAACATATACGCCAAAGTGGAAAAAGGAATGCACCCGATGAAAGCAGCTCATTTAGGTTCGAATGAAATTGTTTTTGCCATTATTTCCACCACCATAACTTTAGCTGCGGTATTTTTGCCCATTATTTTTTTAAGCGGGTTAACAGGAAGGCTATTTAGGGAATTTGGGGTAGTAGTTGCCGGTTCGGTGATAGTTTCGGCAGTGGTATCGCTAACGTTAACACCCATGATGAGTTCGCGCATTTTAAAACATCGTGAAAAGCAAAACTGGCTGTTTCGTAAGACGGAACCTTTTTTCCAAGGTATGATACAATATTACAACCTTTCGTTGAAGAAATTTATTCTGCGGCCGTGGATTGCTGTCGCAATTATGTTTTTTTCTATTGGTGTGATCTTTATTATAGGACGTACAATTCCTTCGGAATTGGCACCCATGGAGGATAAAGGCCGATTGCGCATTGCATCAACGGCTCCTGAAGGAATTTCGTACGAAAAGATGGATGCATACATCCTGCAGATTGCAGCTATTTTAGATACCTTGCCTGAAAAGGATGCCTTATTAAGTATTACAGCACCAGGATTTGGAGCAGCTTCATCAACAAACAGTGGGATGAATAGAATATCACTGGTTCCCGCATCGGAACGAAATAAAAGTCAGCAAGAGTTGGCCGATGAGCTGCAGGCCATTGTAAAAAACATGAATTTTGCCCGTTCGTTTGTGGTACAGGAGCAAACAATTGGCAGCAGCCGGGGAAGCTCGTTTCCTGTGCAGTATATTATTCAGGCCCCCGATTTTGATGCGTTGAAAGAGGTGGTTCCAAAATTTATGGAAAAGGCGCAAATGAATCCGGCCTTTTCAATGGTGGATGTTGATTTAAAATTTAATAAACCGGAGTTGCGGGTTGAAATCAATCGCGATAAAGCCCGCGAAATGGGTGTTTCAATGAAAGATATTGCGGAAACCATTCAATTGCTCTTTGGGGGTCAGCGTTACGGATATTTCATTCATGGTGGAAAGCAGTACCAGGTTATTGGCCAGGCTACTCGTTCCGACCGTAATGACCCTATTGACCTTACCTCGATAGCCGTAAAAAATAACAAAGGCGAATCCATCCAGCTTGATAATTTGGTGAATTTGAGTTATGAAAGCGCCCCACCTCAATTGTACCGTTATAACCGCTATGTTTCGGCAACTATATCGGCAGGGTTGGCCAAAGGCTTTTCCCTAAATCAGGGAATTGAGGCTATGGATCAGATTGCGGACGAAATACTTGATGATACTTTTAGCACTACTTTGGGAGGCGTGTCAAAAGAGTTTGCCGAAAGTTCAAGCAGCCTGATATTTGCTTTTTTACTTGCCTTGGTGCTAATTTATCTTGTATTGGCCGCTCAGTTCGAAAGTTTTTCCGATCCACTCATAATTATGCTTACAGTGCCTTTAGCATTAGCGGGAGCCGTAATTTCTATCTGGTGGTACGGAGGCACATTGAATATTTTTAGCGAGATTGGGGTTATCGTTTTGGTGGGGATTGTAACCAAGAATGGCATCCTAATTGTTGAGTTTGCCAACCAGCGCAAACTCGATGGATTGCCTATAGTAGAGGCTATTGTGGATGCTTCAACCCGCCGATTCCGACCTATATTAATGACCAGCCTTGCCACCGTATTGGGCGCTGTTCCAATTGCTTTAGCTTTAGGGGGAGCCTCAACCAGCCGCATTCCCATGGGAATTGTGATTATTGGGGGTTTAACCTTTTCGTTGGTGCTTACGCTTTATGTAATTCCGGCATTGTATATCTATCTAACTTCGAAAAACAAAGTGACTCATGGGTAATTTCATGAAAAAATTAGTAAAAAAAACGATGATGTTGTTCAATAAAGCCATTATAAGCAGCTTTTTTTGCCTGATATTTTTACTTGCGGTTGGAGAGCTAAATGCCCAAAATAGCGATACAGTTTCCTTTGAGGTATTGTTTGCTGAAGCGTTGGAGAATAATTTCGGACTTTTAATATCAAAAAATACAGTTGAAATACTGAAATTGAACAATACCTATGGTAATGCGGGTTTTCTGCCAACCATGGGAGCGGGTATAATTTCGAATAATTCGGTGTTAGATGGTAAAACTGTAAATTCCGATGGTACTGAAATGGAATATAGCGGCAAAAAAAACAGCTCTATTGATGCTTATGTTTTAATGAACTGGACCCTTTTTGATGGAACAAAAATGTTTGTTACCAAAGACCGTTTGAACGAAATGGAAAAAATGGGTACCATTGGGCTGCAATTGGAAATTGAAGCAGTTTACGTGCAGTTGGCATCGTTATATTACGCCCTGATGCAAGAGCAGAAACTTGCCCAAGTGTTGCAATACACCATGGGAATAAGTAAGTTCCGTTTTGAATTGGCCGACAAAAAATACCGTTTGGGAGCCGCCTCGGAAATTGACCGGATACAAGCCAGTATTGACTTGAGCAATGACAGTTCACTTTTCATAAAACAGGAAACCCGTATTGCTAATTTAAAAGCCGATATAAACCATTGGCTCGGTCGTTCGCCCGATATTCAATTTGCGGTTCCCATGGAAATGGATAGGTTTCCTGAACTCAATTATTCTGACTTGGAAAGCCAAATGGAGAAGGAAAATCGCGTTTTGTTGCTAGCAAAGTATAGGGTACAAATAAAAAAACTTGAATTGGACCAAACTACTAGTAGTTTTTTACCAACCCTTGATTTATTTGCCGATTACGATTATTATCATTCCCGCTATTCTTCGGGACAAATTGACTGGACTCAAAATGTTGGGCCAACAGCCGGTTTAAAACTCAGTTATTCGTTGTTTAACGGCTTTAACGACAGCAGGAAAAGGCAGATTGCCAAAGTGGAGTATCAAACTGCACAATTGGAAGAGGAAAGTGAATGGAACACCATAAAATTACAGTGGTACCAAACCTACAACACCTATATTAGTGCCATGAAGCAAATAAAACTTGAAACTGAAAATATGGGAAATGCCCGCAAAAATCTGCATTTTGCTATTGAATTGTATCAACGGGGTGCCATTAATGAAATTGATTTCAGGGAAATACAACGAAAAGAATTCGATGCGGAAAGCAAACTTCTTTATTCACAGTACTACGCTAAAATTGCTGAAATTCAATTGTTACAACTTAGTGGGAGTTTAAAGTTTTAGTTGTGAGTTTGCTCTGAAACCCTATGAGTCCATGCTGTACTAGTATTGAGACATAATTAATTTTGTGTTTCATTATTTAAATCTGGAGCAACTCTCATAATCACCAATATAAAAATTTAAGGATTAATATATTACCGAATTATTTTTAAGCTGAAGGCAGTTGAATTAATACCTCAGTACCTTTTCCGGTGCCGGAAATAAACTCAATTGTACCTTTATGGTCAGTAATGATACTATACACGATTGAAAGACCTAATCCGACTCCTTTTCCCACTTCTTTTGTTGTAAAAAAAGGGTCACTTACTTTAGAAATAAACTCATTACTTATACCGCATCCTGTATCCTTAATGGAAATAATACAGTTTCCTTCAGTTGCTTGGGTCGTTATGGTTATACTTCCTTTGTCTTCAATAGCTTGCACGGCATTGGCTAATACATTTAAAAAAACCTGATGTAATTTTCCTTCATTGCCTGATAGGGTGCATCCCTCCTTTGAATAGTGTTTTATTATTTCAATAGAATACTTTAACTGATTATTCAGCATTGTGAGGCAACTATCAATAATTGCATGTAGGTCACATTTTTCTTCCATTGCTGAGCTCTGCCTACTGAATTGATTGAGACTGGTAACAATGTCAGCGGTGCGTTTAATTCCAACTTTCATTCCATCAATCAAGGGCATTAAATTCGTAAGGTGGGGCAAATCATTTTCCTCCAAGTATTGCTCAATTCCAAAAACCCCACCTTGCAGGTAGTTAAGTGGATTATTTATTTCATGGGCAACGCCAGCAGCTAAAACGCCTAGCGATGCCATTTTTTCTGACTGTATTAACTGAATCTGCGTATTTTGTAAGGTGTTTAATGTGGTTTTCAATTCTTCACTTTGTGCTAACAATTCCTGGTTCATTTCTGATAATTCGGAATGTGCTCTTTTAAAACTTTCAAACGAGTCCTTAACTATGGTGGTAAAGAAATACATTACAAAGGAAAAACCAACAGCGACTAATGTATAAACTGGACCATTTTCTATAAAAAATGGGTCTTTTAGTACCCACTGGTATAAAGCAATAAGCAGGATAATTGTAAAACCTTGAATAACAATGTGTTTTCTGCTGGAAATAAACCCAGACAATGATATATAGCAAATTAAAAAAAGCACGTCACGAGATAAAATATTAGAAGCTCCACCATTATTTAGTTCTAAAAATGAGTAATAAAAGGCATGAGTAATAAAAATATTAAGAATGGCCGTGTAAGCAATTAAGTTGAAATAGAACGGAATTGATTTACCTTTTTTTAATAAAAATAGAATTAAAGCGACTAAACTTATTAAAAAGCTTACCAGATGATAGGTTTTTTGAAAACTGGTGTATTTTTGATTAAAAATAAGGTAATCAATTAAATACCCAATAATTGAAAACACACAAACGATTAAAAATATGGTGTATTTTCCCTTATTAAATTTGAAAACTAGTTTTTCATATTCCATGAAACTTCTTTTAATTGGGCAATAATACGTTAACTATATCGTAAAGATTCAAAAAAAATGAATTTAAAACATTCATTATCACAGAAGCTTACAAGTTAATTCATTTGCAATATTTTTATTTTTTCATAGGCTTGATGTGATTAGTAAACAATTTTTGATTCCAATATCAGTTCAATCAAGTATATCGTTATTTTTGCAACATGACCATTACCTATTTAAAGCATACCGAAATTGATAAGGATCTTTGGAACCACTGCGTTGCTGATGCTCCAAATTGCCGAATTTATGGAATGAGTTGGTATCTCGATTTGGTTTGCTCCAATTGGGATGGGTTGGTTTTGGGTAATTATGAAGCCGTAATGCCTCTGGCTTGGAAGCAGAAGTTTGGCATAAAATATAGTTATCATCCGTGGTTTGCCCAACAATTGGGCATTTTCGGCAAAGAACCTGAATTGTATAAAGCATCCGATTTTGTAGCGGCAATACCTAACTCGTTTTTTAGGTATGAGGTTTCCTTCAACAGCATGAATAAGGTTGATTCAACAACCGCCACTAAAAGGAAAAATTATGTATTGCCCTTAATTGATGAATACTCTATTTTATACCGACGGTTCAATGAAAATACCCAACGCAATATTAAAAAAGCCAATAAGTTGGGATTTTCAATAAGAGAAAGCTTAACTACCGATGATTATATTAAATTAACCTTGAATGAAATAGGTTTTTTAATGAATGCAAAACAACAGTTAATTCTTAAAAAACTTATTGAATTTCTAATCCAATTTAAATACGCTGAATTAATAGGAGTTGAACGAGAAAACGGAGAGCTTTTGGGCGCAGTTTGCTTGGTGCAGTTCAAAAACAGGCTAATTTATCTATTTTCAGCGTCAACCCAACAAGGAAAAGATGCCCGGGCCATGTTTAAAATTGTTGATGAGATAATAAGGCGGAATAGTGAAAAACCTATTTTACTTGATTTTGAAGGAAGTAATAATGAAGGAATTGCCCGTTTTTACAAGGGTTTTGGTTCACAGGCAGAATTCTATTATAGCGTAAATAAAAAACGGTTTTGGTTTATTTAGCATCGATTTACCAAACATTTAATCGCGATGACATTGATTTTAAGTAAATTGAAGAAAATATATATTATTCTTTTTACAGTATTTTTACTATTGATTATTTTCTTTTTGTATTCTAAAATAGTCAATAAGAATGATTCTGAAGAAGTACAATGGAATTCTCCAAATGACAGTTTTACGCTCGATTTTGCAGTTGGAAATGGTGGCCATTTGTTTTTTAAGGGCAAAATGAATGGTATAATTGGACTTTTACTTTTTGATACTGGTGCAGAAACAAGTTTAATAAATGAAAAATTTGTATCAAATTGTAAATCGGATAGTAATCCAGTTACTATAATTGATGCAAAAAAAATATTACAGACAAAAAATCTTTACAAAGTAAGATTTTTTGAATTAGGAGCGATAAAAATTAAAGAGTTAAAAGCTTTTCCTGCTGATAGTAATATGTGGTTAGACCCAAATGGCATTTTTTATAATAAGGACAGTATTATTGGCGTGATTGGGAATAACATTATTTCTAATTTTGTTTGGGATTTTGACATGATAAGAAAGCATGTCACTATTTCAAATTCAAGGTCATATTGTGATTCAATTCCTGATTCTTTAGCTATAAATCTTATTTCTATAAATAAGCATAAGGAAATTATCGTTCAAATCAATGATAAACTTAAAAGGTTAACTTTGGATTTTGGTTCATATTTTCCAATTTCTCTTTCTGATTCAATTCCAAATAGTAAGAAAAAGGATAAAAATAGTAGTAAATCTCAAAACACAAAAAGCGGTTTAAGCCATTTAGATTCTATAAAGAAAGAAAGTAAATATGATTTTGTGAAAATAAAAATTGGTAATTATGAATTTGAAGAGATACAATGTTTTGAAAATGATGGCTCTGACTTATTAGGACTTCCCTTTATTTGGACTTTTAAGAGGGTAATAATAGATTTCATAAATAATAAAGCATATATGATTTCATTAAACGAAAATGCAGGTGATTATGGTGTGTTGAAATTTAGTCGTCAATCAATTTATAATACTGCTGATATTATAGATATCGTCTGTAAACCTGAAGGGATGAAATTTGTATTTGAGAAAGATTCCATCAGAGAAATTTATGTTGGTTATGGAAAACTAAAATTATATAGGAATGATAACAAATTGGACAGTATTTATTGCTTTGATTCAATAAAGTTGCCTGATGGTAAAATGGAGTATGGTCCATTAGGTTTAAAAATTAAATTTTGACATTAGTACATGAAATAAATAATGTTTGGTTACACGTAGTCATTGAGCAAACGGCCTGCGGATGAATTAATTAACTAAAATTAAATAGTAGTTACAATGTTTACAGTAGAACAAATTGAATTAGCCCACAGTAAAGTTAAATCAGGAGCAGAATTTCCAAAATACATTCAGGAAATTAAAGAAATTGGAGTCACAGCATTTGAAACATGGGTTAATGATAGTCATACCAAATATTTCGGAAAGGATGACTTTACGACAAAATCCACCAAAAGGGAGAAACAGACTATTTCATTTTTTGTAAACATTGTGCGGAAACAGGAATTGAAAAATGGATAGTTGACCTCGATAAAATGACTTGTATATATTACGACAAATCCGAAAATGAAATTCTAGTGGAAATTGTACCAACAACATAAATAACAACGAACCGCAACGTAATACAAAGTAAAACCCAAATTGGTAGCTGTGAAGCAAATTTGTACATTTGAATCCAATAAAAACCCGTTACTCTTGAGAAAATATTCAAAAAAAGACTGGCTGATTTATTTAATGCTAGGTTCTATTGGAGCAATAATTGGATATTTATTTCAACCAGACTCAACAGAAAAATATGTAGGGCGGTTAATGAGTGATACCAGTCAGATTCTGGCTGATGGCCAAAAAAACCTATATATTGATATCGATGGGGATGGAAATTCAGAGGAGATAATTTACTACCATTTATCGGACAACAGGCAGCCGGTTATTAATTTATATAACTCCGATGGTACATTTCAAAATGCTTGGTACCTTGATGGAGAGGTAGTTGAAAACTTCGATTTTATTTATGGCGATTGCAACCTAGATAGCTTGAATGAAGTGTATGTATTTTCGAAAACTAACGATTGGGTTTACTTATATTGTTTGCTTCCGATAAATAAGAGTGCATTTGAACTTCAGAAAATTCCAGTTTGTAAAATTAGTGAAAGCGATGGAAACAGCCATTTGGTAATGCATAGTGGGGGAGTGTCCGATTTGAATAGCGATGAATTCAAAGAAGTGGTATTTACCATAAATAGCCGATTTAGTGAACAACCAAGGAGTGTATTTGCTTATGATGGTCATAACAAAAAAATAAATAAATCGCCTGAAATTGAAATGCAGCTGGTAGGGAGCCCAATTATATTTGATATTAATAAAGATGGCACCCCTGAAATTTTTCTGTCTACCTTTAATAGTACCAATCAGGGATACCCTCCCCGTAACCAGTCGTTGAATTCTGCATCCGTTATATTGAATTCTGATTTAAGTTATTATTCCAATCCGCTGTTATACGAAAGCCGCATGAGCATCAGCACGGTTTTTCCATGGGAAACTCCTGATGAAAACTTTATAGTATCGTTAAGTTGGTCGTTAACCGAAAATGAAACCTCTCGGATTCAGCTTCAAAAGCCATCGGGGGAATTAATTTCTCAGAATACAGTAGCTGAAAGTAATTTTATTTTTGATCCGGCTCGTTCCGATTGGTCAAAAATATTGGCTTTTCATCGCGATGGCTGGATAATTCAATATTTAGCAAATGGTAAAGTGGCCCATCGCGTCGATCTTAAAGGCATAATAAATCAGGTAGCATTTTTTGATATTGATGAAGATGGAATTGAAGAAGTTATAGTTGTTCAAAGCAACATGATAACTATTTTAAGAGACGATTTCAGTCATCCGGTAGTAATTGAGATTCCAGAATTAAGTATCGAAAAAATATATTTTTCAATTAAAGCCCGGAAAGGGTTGCCCAATTTACTATCCATTCAAAATGAGCACCATCAGTTTTTAATTAACTATTCTGAAAATCAGTTCTATTGGTTTCGTTACGTGTTGTATGCGTTTTCAATTTTCATTTTTATATTTGGCTACTGGCTGTTTCTGCATTTGCATCATATTCAGCTTCAGCATATTAAATTTACCAACGAAAAGTTTTACAAAATGCAATTGGATTTGATACGCAATCAACTCGATCCGCATTTTCTTTTTAATGCATTAAATTCCATCGCATTTTCCATTAATACCGAAGACCGAAAAACAGCTTACAACAATCTGGGTTTGTTTTCAAAATTTTTACGCGAAGCTATTGTGTCGCTCGATGAGTTTTCCCGTACTCTGGAAGAAGAATTGGACTATGTGAAGAATTATATGGTGCTCGAAAAGTTCCGTTTTAAAGAAAAGTTTAGCTATGATATCATTATTTCTCCGGGAATTAATAAATCAGTAAAAGTTCCCAAACTTATTGTCTTTAGTTTTGTTGAAAGTGCCCTAAAAAAAGGAATTCTGGTGAAAAACCTGCCTGGAACCATTCAAATTATGGTTGATATGGATGAGAAACAAAACATTTACATTCAGATAGCTGATGATGGAGTATTTCGGGATTTGGAAAAATCAGAACTATCTTTTACCAAAAACATGGTGATGATAGAACAGGTAATTGCTTATTTTAATTCTTTTAATACCAACAAAATTGCGGTCACATTTACCGATAAAGGTACCTCTGAAGAACCAAAAGGAAGCCTTGTAACTATAGCTATTCCATCCGAATATAGTTATTTGATTTAATCCAGACTTACAGGTTGATACAGCAAATCATTAAAAAATAAACAGTCTGTTATTTTTTAGTCAATTACTATCTTCTTTACCACCATGTTGGAATCAACTTT
>JAIFNJ010000217.1 GCA_020047835.1 Bacteroidota bacterium | reverse complement strand
TATAAAATAAAGAACAAAAAAAATCAATGGGGAAACGAAACGGTGTTGCTTCAAGAATTTGGGCCGGAAGTAAAATTCAACGCTCCCAAACAAGGGTTAATTACCCTAAATATGGCAGTTATCGTGAATGACTATACCGGTGCCGAAAACAGTCCGGTGGCTTATAATATGCTGGAAGGGTATTCACCGGGCGAAAACTATAAATGGTCGGTGTATATTACCCGTAACCTGAACCGATTTCTGCGTCTATCGCTCAATTACAGTGGCCGTAAGCCTGCCGAACTGAAAACTATACATACGGGGCAGGTAAGTGTGAGTGCGTATTTTTAATTGACAGAATTAATTAAAAATTCTTTTTTTAAAATCATTTTCCATCTCTGTTTGTATAACTCCATGGAATTAATAACTTGCAGCAACACAGATACGCATGATAACCTTACCTAAAGAATCGCCGTTGCATGGCATAAAAATATCGCGGGTGGTATTGCCCACCTTGCTGGGGTTGGGCGTAGTGGCGTATTTCATTGTTAAAAATGTGAACCCCGAGGTATTAAAATCGGTTCACTTTACTTCACAAACCACCTTTTGGCTTTTAGTGGCAGCCCTTTTAATGGTTACCCGCGATTTGGGTTATGTGTTGCGCATCCGCATCCTTACCGACAACAAACTTTCCTGGTTGCAATCCATCCGAATTATCATGCTTTGGGAGTTTACTTCGGCCATTACCCCCAGCGCCATTGGCGGAACCAGCGTGGCAATATTGTACGTAAACAAAGAAGGCATCGGAATTGGTAAAAGTTCGGCTGTGGTTATGGCTACTTCGCTGCTCGATGAATTGTATTTTGTTATTATGTTTCCATTGCTTCTGTTAGTTATAGAGAGCCAGCAACTTTTTACCATTGGGGGCGGATTCACAGTTACCAATCCGTATCTTATTGCAGCTTTAGTAGGTTATAGTTTAAAATTTATCTGGGTATTGATAATTTCCTACGCTCTTTTTAAAAACCCACGTGGGTTTAAATGGTTGTTATTACAAGTATTCCGGCTTCCTATTTTACGCCGGTGGCGCATGGGAGCGCATAAAGCTGGCGATGAGATTATTGATAGCTCACTGGAACTCAAAAAGCAGCCTTCCCGATTTTGGCTGAAAGCCTTTGGGGCCACCGCACTTTCGTGGACAGCCCGTTATTGGGTAGTAAACGCCTTGTTTTTAGCCTTCTTTACCGTTAACGACCATTTTCTGCTTTTTGCCCGCCAATTAGTTATGTGGATAATTATGCTGGTTAGTCCAACGCCCGGTGGAAGCGGCATCACAGAATATGTTTTTTCAGAATACCTGGGCGATTTTCTTCCGTATGCAGGAATTGCCATCTTAATGGCGCTGCTATGGAGGCTTTTTACCTACTATCCGTATTTAATTATTGGTGCCTTTATATTTCCCCGTTGGATAAAAACAAAATTTAAAGATAAAAGCACTAAAGAAAAATAAACATTCGTTTATGTTACTCTCGGATTAATCAAAATAGCAAAAAGGAGGGTAGGTCAATTTTCATGGAACGGGTAAATAATTTCTATATTTGCATTCTGATTTTTGTAAGCATAGTATGAAACAGGTAGCAGGACCATTACTTTCAACAATCAATTCACCGGACGATTTAAAGAAACTTTCGAGCCTCGATTTGATTCCTTTGTGCGATGAATTGCGTCAATTTATTATTGATGTGGTTTGTGAGCATCCAGGCCATTTTGGGGCAAGCCTTGGCGTAGTGGAACTTTCAGTGGCCCTGCATTATGCTTACAACACACCTTACGACCAAATTGTATGGGATGTGGGCCATCAGGCCTACGGGCACAAAATATTAACCGGCCGTCGCGACCGGTTTCATACCAACCGCCGATTAAATGGAATCAGCGGCTTTCCGAACCGGTTCGAAAGTGTTTACGATCCTTTTGGAGTGGGACATTCGTCCACTTCCATTTCAGCGGCGCTGGGTTTGGCGGTAGCATCAAAGCTTAAAAAAGAACCCGAACGACATGTAGTAGCCGTTATAGGCGATGGCGCATTAACCGGTGGATTGGCTTTTGAAGGGCTAAACAACGCCGGAGTGCAAAAGGCCAACCTATTAGTGATACTCAACGACAACGACATGGCTATTGACCCCAATGTGGGAGCCTTTAAAGAATACCTAGTGGATATTGCCACATCGCACGCTTACAACAAATTAAAGGACGATGTCTGGAATATTTTGGGGAAAATGAACCGCTTTGGCCCGAACACGCAAGCATTAATACAAAAAATTGACTTCGGCATAAAAGCCATTTTAATGAAGCAAGGTAATTTTTTTGAATCCATTAATTTCCGGTATTTTGGTCCAATAGATGGTCATGATGTGGTTTACCTGACTAAGGTACTCGACGATCTGAAAAAAATCCCAGGGCCAAAGTTGCTTCATATAAAAACGGTTAAGGGCAAAGGATTCAAGCAAGCCGAACTAAATCAAACAACATGGCACGCTCCCGGTCCATTCGATAAAGAAACCGGAGAACTGATAATCAGCAAACCCGACAAACCCATTCCACCAAGGTTTCAGGATGTGTTTGGCGAAACACTGTTGGAGCTGGCTCAATTAAACGAAAAAATTGTTGGTATCACTCCGGCAATGCCATCGGGCTGCAGCTTAAACATTTTGATGGAAGCCATGCCCGACCGTACTTTTGATGTAGGGATTGCCGAGCAACATGCCGTAACTTTCTCAGCAGGTATGGCTGCACAAGGTTTGGTTCCTTTTTGTAACATCTATTCCAGTTTTATGCAACGGGCTTACGATCAGGTTATTCACGATGTAGCTTTGCAAAAGCTGAATGTAGTTTTTTGCCTCGACCGTGGAGGCCTGGTAGGTGCCGATGGCCCGACCCATCATGGAGCCTACGACATTGCTTATATGCGCTGTATTCCCAATTTGGTGGTTGCCGCTCCCATGGATGAAATAGAACTGCGCAATATGATGTTTACAGCGCAACTCAACAACATGGGACCTATTTCAATTCGATACCCCCGGGGACGTGGAAACACAACCGACTGGAAAAAACCTTTTGAAAAAGTGGAAATTGGCAAAGCACGAACCTTGCGTCAGGGTAAAGAAATCGCCATTCTAACTATAGGAAATACAGGGCTATTTGTCCTTCAAATTGCAAAAGAACTTCAGGAGGCTAAAATTGATTATGCACATTACGATATGCGCTTTGCCAAGCCTCTGGATGAAAATTTGCTGCATGAAATTTTCAAAACTTTTGATAAAGTAATTACCATTGAAGATGGTACCCTGATGGGTGGTTTTGGCAGTGCAGTGTTGGAATTCATGTCAGAAAATTCCTATTCAGTGCCCTTGAAACGATTGGGTATTCCCGATATTTTTGTTGAACAAGGAACTCCTGAAGAATTACAGGCGCTCTGTGGATATGGTCCGGAAGGTATTTTTAATACCGTTTCGCAGTGGGTTCAGTCGTCAAAAACGATTCAAAAAACACGACTAACGAGTAAAATTTCGCATTAAAGCTAATGCTGTCATAATAGTTGAAAATCTAAAGCGAAACATTTCTAAACTGTTCAACCTTCCAAACCATAATTCAGGTTAACTTGAAAGTTCTATTTTACTGCGCGCATTTCAGTGGCAAGTTGTTCTTCCATTTCTTTTTCCTTAGTACGATCAACGGCCATTAGAATAACTACCGGTTGCATTCGGTCGCGCTGAATTACTTTGTAAGTCTCAACTATCCATGCTTCTTTATTTCGTAAATTGATAAATTGTTTCCGTTTGCCGTATCCATTTTGCACCATTTTTGCCCAAAACTCGGTAAAATCCTTTCGCGCATCATTATCTTGCGTAATAACCGCATCGAAATATTTGCCGCGTAAATTTTCAAGATTGGCTCCATACAACGAGCTCATAGGAATACTTAAGTCAATAATCCTTCCGTCCATATCAAGTTCAGCCAGCATAATATTCGACTTCACTCCTTTAATGTATGAATTTAGGCTTTCTTCTCTTTTTGCTGACTCCTCCTGGGTAGCCTGCATTTCTTCCAGATTTTGCCTCATTTCCTCCTCATGTTGTGCCAGAATATCGGCCTGCTCCTGCGACTGTTCTAACAATTTTGTGGTGCGTACCGTTGTTTTAACACTGGAAATAACCGAAGCAATGTTTTCGCTCAGCTTCTCAATAAATTCAATTTGATGGGGTTCAAACCGTTGATAGGACAATAACTCAAAAATACCTAATGGTACTTCATTTATACTTATTGGTATAATTACCAAGTTCCGTGGCCTTTCCTTTTCTTGCATTCCCGGCGAAAGCATTACATAACTGGCCGGAATATCCTCCAGTAAAATTGTTTTATTTTCCTCAACAGCCCGGCCTAACAGTTCCTGTCCGGTAATAACAGTTTTATTTAACATTACTTGTTTGCCATAAGCAATAGCCGTCATTAATTCAAATTCAACCTGCTCACTAAATTCGTTGCCAATTTGCTGGCTAATGTACATGGCTCCTTGAGCCGCATTAAGGTATTCAATTAGGTTTTTTGTAACATTAAAGGTGAATTTGCTCATGTCGTCGTTATGCTGCCGAATAATTTCACCAAAACTAGCCAACCCATGCGTTACCCAATTTCGCTTCTCATCTTCAATCCTCTTTTTTTCTTCCTCAGTATGTGCATTAATAAGTCGTTCCTGCATGGTCAACAGCGATTTACCAAGCATATCGCTCTCGCTCAACAACTTGTAATGTACATCGAGACGTCCTTTACCAATTTCCTGAGCAAAATAAGTAGCTGCCTTAAGTCCATCGGTTAAAACATACATGGCTTCAGTCATGTCGCTGATTTCGTCTTTTATAGGAGATGTGACCACCTCCTCAATATTCTGAATTTCACCTTTTGCAATGAGTTGTAATTGACGGGTGGCTTTTAGCAAGGGTTTTGAAATGGAATTAGCAATTCCCAAAATTATTAAAGAAATAATAATTAACCCTATAAGGCCAATAAATAAAGCAAATGCAAAGGTACGGTTTGTTCCCTCATACAATTTGGTTAAAGGAACCGATATGCCGAATGACCAAGGAGTTTTACTATGTCCAATATAAAGTGGTTTTAGATAAAACATACTCTTACTCCCCGTTTGAGGTTCATCGGCAATAAAATGGATGTTTTTGCCTTCTAAAACAGATTCTGACACATTAAATTTGGTCTCAATATCAGGGGCATACGCTGAAAAAGAAAGTCCTAAAAACAGGGAATCCGGATGGGCCAGAAAATTCCCTTCATGGGTAAGAATGTAAACCCGGCCTTCGTCCATAGGCTTCATTTGTGAAAATAGTTTCTGCATTTTCGACATTGGGGCATCAATACCAACCACCCCAATAAAGCGGTTCTCTTTAATGATAGGAAAAACTAAATTGGTTTGCAGAATGGAATCTTTATTGTTATTATAGGAGTAATAATAAGGCTCCACTATGGTAAAAACCGGATCGTTTTTAACCCGCTTATATACTTTGCCATTAAAAACCTCTAGTGGATTTTGCTCTATATAATTGCTTAACCGAACTTCCCCATTCTCCCTATAATAAACGTAACGAAAATTACCAAGAATTGTACTTCCGGTTTGGTTACTGTATTTTGAGTCCAAATTATCGATACTGTTTGCCTCACAAATAGCCCAAACCGATAAAAAGTCATCGTTCTTTTTTAATATATCTTCTAGCATTTTCGACAAGATAGCTCTGCGATCCAATTCAGGAATTTTATCGTACTGCGAAAAGGCATCGGCTAATACTTGAGCCACATTCAAATAGGAAGCAAGCTTTTGTTCCGTTTGGTTTGCTATTTCAATTGTTTTTGCCTGTAATATTCTTTGTGAATTTTCTGTTGAAAAATTACGCAGTGTCAGCGATATATAAACCATTGCAGCCACAAAAACCAGAATAGTGGTTCCAAGCACAAATAATAACATTTTCCCATTAATCTTAAGCTTCCTTTTCATTGGTCAATAGTTTATTTCAAATGGTTCGTTACCTCTTAAACAACTTTTTAATGGTAAGATCCTATTTCTATATTAATTTAATAAAATGCTTCTATCAATTGCCTCTTATTTGCCATACAATGTATTAGCTTGGTAACCGCAATATTTTTTTAAGTTCCTGTTGTGCAATCGACCAATAATTCGATATAGTCTTTAGCATGGCATTAATTTCGGTTAAATTCTTTTGCTCTACAATGTGTTTTTCAATAGTCCCCAAACTGTTGTAAATTTGTTTTAATCCGAGATAACTCATTTTTGTTTTCAAGCTATTAATGCGCGATTTCAATTTTGCGTATTCTCTATCTTTTGCCAGTTTATTTACTTCATCTACTTGGGCGGGTAAGGTATCGTAATAAAGTTTTAATATATTATAAATCTTGTGTGAATCCTTTTTATATACCATTTTCAAATACGTTAAATCAACAATGGTAAGCTCTTGATTTAAGTCAATTATAGGAGCTACTTTTGCTTTGGGTTCCATTTTCTCACCCGTTTTCAGATTTAACGTACCTTCTTGTATTTGTTTTATTTTACTTTCCGTCTTTTTAAGTTCGGTAATATCAATACCAATGCAAAGGATCTTATGTACCAATCCGTATTTGTCCTTAATTGGAATGTATTTCTCAATAAGCCAATAGTCTTCTTTACCCGATTTAACGTATTCTACTAATTCCTGATCTTTACCCTCGGTAAGCTTTTCCCAAAACTCCTGATGTTTTTGCAATTCCGATTCGTTCATGAACAAGTCGGCCTTATGCTGTTTGCCAAGTAGTTGTGCTTTTCTTGCTTTATAAATTTTAAGGTAATTTTCATTTACCTCAATGATGCGTCCTTTTAAATCGTATTCAATTATAGGCATCATAGCGCTATAACCTTTAATTAACGCTGATAATTCTTCTTCCCGCTTGTGCGCTTCTTCCTGGGTGGCTTGCATTTCCTCCATGGTTTGGCGGATTTCTTCTTCCTGCTGCTCCAATTCCTCTGCTTGCTTTTGAGCCTGATCGAGCAATTGCACGGTCCGCACATTGTTTTTTACAGCAGAAACTGTAGAGGCTATATTTTCAGCCAGTCGCTCTACAAAATTGATTTGGTATCTCTTAATTTCTTTTAACGACTCCAATTCCAATACCCCCACCAATTCCCGATTACTGATTAAAGGAACTAAAAGCACCGAAGATGGGATTGATCGTCCTAAGCCACTAGTAACTAAGGTAAATACTTTGGGTATATCATTCATAAAAATGGTTTCCATTTCCAAAGCACAGCGGCCAACCTCTCCTTCGCCAATTCTAACATAATGCTGCTCATATTTTTCTTTACTAAACCCAATAAATGAAATTAGTTCCAGTTCTTTTTCATCCAAACTGTTTTTAAGATAAATACCGCCCATGTGTGTTTCAAGATAAACAACCAGAGTTTTAATTATTTCATAGGTAAGCAATTCCAGATTCTGATTGTCGATGCGTAGTATTTTATTGAATACATTAATTCCTTGCGAAGCCCATTCAAGCTGCCTTTCTTCTTCAATTCGCTGGCTTTCTTCCTCTTTTGCTTTTTTTAAGCTATTACTCATTTCAATAATAGCATTGCCTAACATATCTTTTTTGCTGAGTTGAGTAAACTCAAAATTATAGTTTCCTTCTCCAATGTTTTCAGCAAAAAGGGTTACCCGGTTCATTCCATCAATCACGGTATTAACTGAATTGGCCATATCGCCTATTTCATCTTCAGAATTGATGTTCAATTTTTGAATATCCTCCACATTGCCATCAGCTAATTTTTTGAGAATTCTTTTTGTTTTTATAAGCGGCAGAACCAGAAACATGGTAAAGGATAGGGTAATTATAAATAAAATAATTAACCCAATAAATACTACTGTATTTAAGGTTGATTTTACTGCGTCAACTTGCGCCTCAATTTTTTGAAGCGGAGCTTCAATGAGCATTGCCCAAGGGGTATTTGTTTTACCAATAGTGAATGAAGCAAGCGTAAAGTAGGAACTATCATTTCCAAAAGCATCCTTTATTATGAAGTGCGAAGCTTCGCCTGATTGAATCCTGTCGAGCATGCTGTATCGACTGGTTAAAAAAGTATCGGCCACCACAATGTTTTTTCCAATAAGGTTTTTATTCGAATGAGCGATGATATCGCCATTAAACGAAAAAAGTGCTACCCGAAAGTCCTGTTCCCGATTCAAGGTATCAATCATTTTTTGAAAATGTTCCAGTGATAAGTCGATACCGGCCAAACCGGCAAATTCATTATTTATCATTAATGGAACCACAATGCTCGATTCGAGTATTTCATCCTTTTTTTCACCTGTGTAGGAATATGTGTAAGGATCCGTAATGGCCTCTTCAGGAACCAGTTTATACATGTAATACATGCTTTCAAGGTTATCTCCTTCAATATCCAACGAATCTATTTTAATGTTAATTTGTCCATCGGCGGCCCGATAAAACGACCGGGAAATACGCCCGTGTGCTTTATTCCATTTTTCATTGGTAAAACGCATTTCCCAAGTGTCCCATACCGCAGTAAATTTTGGATTTTTAGTAGCTAAACTCGTAAGTATTTCATTACAAAACGATCTGTTTTTGTCAAAGTTTTCCACTCCTTTACTTTCGGCTATTTGACCGTAAGCTCTGATTAAATTAAAGTCTTTTTCAAGAGCAGTTTTAATGATGGAGCTGTATTTGCTTACATTGTTATCATTCACCTGCATGGTTTCTTTAAAAGCATTTTTCTTAAAATTTTGGCCAATAATTAGTAGTGTGGTATAAAAAATAACCCCTGTTGATACAACAACTAGGAGTAATACCCTTATGCTCAGCCATAGCCTTATTTTCATACTTTTCTGCTTTTTAAGTTACCATCAATTAACGTATTCTCCAAAATGGAAAAATTCCGGTCTTTTTATTATTTTGCTATAAAACGCTGAAACTAAAAATTCACATCTTAGATTAAGCAAACAGGGTTAATTTTTAATAAAACTTTCCCAAATGTAATAAACAGTTGACATAAAAATGCAGTTTATTTTTGTAAAAGCCGTAAAAAAATGAAAGAAAATAGTTAAAACAAACCCGCCAATAGATATTGCAAAAACAAAAAAGGCCGGTAACCTACCGACCTTAACTATTTTTTGAATTCTTAAAATGCTTTGAATCCAATAATCTCGCGCACATCCTTAATGGTTTTTTGCGCGCTTTCTCGGGCTTTAATGGCTCCCATGCGGGCTACTTTTGAAAGATATGCTTCATCGGATTTTATAGCAATAATTTTTTCACGTATCGGTGCTGTAAAATTCACAATATCTTCAGCCAATTGTTTTTTTAAATCGCCGTATCGAATTTCGCACGATGCATATTTTTCAGTAAAATATAAGAGCGTATCCGGTGTTGAAACCTGCTTCATGATAGCAAATAAATTTTGAATTGGCTCCGAAACCTCTTGATTCATTGCGGTTGGGCCGGAATCGGTTACAGCACGCATTACTTTTTTGCGGATGCTATCGGCCTCTTCATATAAAAAAATACCGTTGCCTTCTGATTTTCCCATTTTTCCGGAACCATCCAATCCAGGTATCTTAATTAATTGCTCTCCAAAATTAAAAGGTACCGGTTCAGGAAAATACTCTTGATTATACATGTGATTGAACCTGCGGGCAAATTTACGGGCCATCTCCAAGTTTTGCTCCTGATCTTTACCTACTGGAACTTTTGATGCTTTATGAAGGATGATATCAGCTGCCATTAATACCGGGTAAGTAAGTAACCCTGCATTCACATTATCGGGTTGCGCACGCACTTTATCTTTAAAAGAAGTAGTGCGTTCCAATTCACCCACATAAGCGTTCATATTCAAAAGCAAGTATAGTTCCGATACTTCCGGTAAATCGCTCTGTATGAATAGGGTGCTTTTCTCCGGATCGAGTCCGGCAGCTAAATATTCAGCCAAAACCTGCTTAACGCTTCCATGCAAATCGGCCGGAGTTGGGTGAGTGGTTAACGAATGATAATCGGCTATAAAAAAATAGCAATTATGCTCTTGCTGCATTTTAATAAAATTCTTGACGGCACCAAAATAATTTCCCAAATGAAGGTTTCCCGTTGGCCTTATCCCACTTACCACAGTTTCCATACTAACTATTTTTCAGTTTATGTGCTGCAAATCTATAAAAAATGAACCCATTTTCACTTTTGAAGCCAATTAATTATTTTTGTCCTAAATCTACAATCGTACTTGTGGCCGAAAATAAAATATATCAACCTGAATATTTGTTGCAACAGGCAAAAAAAAACCATGATTCAACAAAGAAGTATCTGTTAAAACTAAAAAACAAAAATCCGCGAAACCTCGACGGACTATTTCACCAGCTGCACTCTCAGGTATTTAAAAAAACCAATTGCCTTCATTGTGCCAATTGTTGCAAATCGCTGGGTCCAAGAATTACTAGTAAAGACAGGGAGCGGATATCGAAAGCCCTACGAATGAAGGAATCTGATTTTATTGACACGTACCTTAAGTTGGATGAAGATCATGACTATGTATTTAAAACCATGCCATGCCCATTTTTGGCTTCCGATAATTATTGCCTTGTGTATGAAAACCGACCCAAAGCTTGTCGTGAATATCCGCATACCGATGCTCCCAAAATGATAAAACACTTAACACTTGCCTTAAAAAATTCAGAAACTTGTCCTGCAGTGTTTCTGATTTTGGAAGAATTAAAATTGATGCTCCCATTGGGAAAAAAATAACTGCACCGGAATGGTGTCAATTCCTGGTGCAGTTTCCGATTTATTGGAGGGATTGCATTATTTGGTTTTTATATACCAAACAAGGCGTAAACTAAAACTTACCAAACTTAAACGACAAATAAACATTGTAATTATTTAAGTCGTTTTTACCCACAACGGTATAACTTTCATTTAAAACGGTAACAACCATATCGGTGTCGGAAGTAAAGCGGTACGAAGCTCCTGCGGCCAATCGAAAAAATCGGGTAACATTCATTTCAA
>JAIFNJ010000185.1 GCA_020047835.1 Bacteroidota bacterium | reverse complement strand
TGGGATTTATAAGGACAACATGGGCCGTTTTTGGATATCGGCGCATGGCGATGGATTGCTATGCTTTACTAATTTGAATGAAAAAGGAACCCTTTTCAAACATCAGCAAAACAATCCCGGAAGCCTTATCAACGATAATGTGCGCACTATTTTTGAGGATAAACAGGGAAACTTATGGTTTGTAAGTTATCAAGGAGGTATTAACATACTGAGCAATAAACCCGATTTGTTTAAGAATTACAATTTAAAAGATCCAAATCCCAATTATCAAAGCAAAACAGTAACCAGCATAGTAGTCGACAAAAAGGAAACTATTTGGTTAGGAACCGATGGTGGTGGTTTAAAAATGATTAATAAGCTCACAGGAACCACCGAACATTTTTATCCGGGCTCCAACTTGCAGCAATCCATTCCCGATAAGGTGATTATGAGCCTTATGGTAGATAAAACTGACCATATATGGATAGGAACCTATCTGGGTGGACTTTCAGTGTACAATCCGCAAAAAAAACAGTTTAAAAATTATTCCAACTCTAATAATCCCGCATCGTTGAGTGGTAATTTTGTTTCGAATATACTTCAAGACAAGAGAGGTAAAATTTGGGTAGGTACAAATGGCAAAGGATTAAATTTATACGACCCTTCAACCGATAATTTCATCCGGTATTCAATGAATGATACCAGCAACCAGACCCATTTAATTAACGACTGGATTAATGTGTTGACGGAAGATAACAATCAGCGCATTTGGATTGGCACTTTTTGGGGATTAAGCATTTTTGATCCATATAATGGACAGTTTATTAATTATTTGCATTTAGAAGGTACTGTTACCGGATTGAGCCACAATACGATTTTTAGCATTTTAGAATCGTCGAAAAATGTGATGTGGCTGGGTACTCGCAATGGATTAAACAAATTTGAACCTGAAAAAAATGCTTTCAAAGTTTATACTATTGCCGATGGCTTGCCCGGAAACATAATTTATGCTATTCAGGAAGACAGTTTTGGAAATTTATGGTTGAGCACCAATCGGGGTTTGTGCAATTTTAATCCTACTACCGGAGAGACCCATAACTATTTTGCAAGCGATGGGTTGGCGGGCAACGAGTTTTTTAGAAATTCATCGTTTAAAAGTGTAACCGGTGAACTTTTTTTTGGCGGCCTTGATGGCATGAACTCTTTTTACCCCGAAAGTATTAATGAAGATTATACCATACCCACTCCAAAAATTACGGAATTCAGAATATTTAACCAAGCGCTGGTGCCTGGTATTCCATTCGGGAACCGGATGTTACTAACTAATCCCATCTATAAAACCGATACCTTAATTCTTAAGCACAAAGACAACAGCTTTTCATTTGAATTTTCGGCCTTAGATTTTATTCTACCCGAGAAAAACAACTACCGTTGTAAAATGGAAGGTTTTGATAAGGAATGGAGGCTTATGGACTATAACCAGCGGTTTATTACTTATACCAACCTTGATGCCGGAACGTATGTTTTTAAAGTAAAAGCATCGAGTATTAATAACAAATGGAGTGATGCTACCACGAATCTTACACTGATTATTGAACCCCCGGGTTATAGAACCTGGTGGGCTTATACTATTTATTACTCATTTTTAGCCTTTCTATTATTCTTATTCTGGCTTATTTCCATCAGAAGAATTCAACTGAAGAACCAAATTAAGATGGTACAATTAGAGAAGGATATATCGAACGAATTGAATCAGGCCAAGCTGCGTTTTTTCACAAATGTATCGCATGAGTTCCGCACTCCTATTACGCTTATAATTGGTCCCTTGGAAAAGATGATGAACGACCCGATATTATCGGCAAAATATAAAAAAACCATTGATACCATGATGAAAAATGCCAACCGGTTGTTGCGATTGGTTAATCAATTAATGGATATGCGAAAAATGGAGTTTGGGAAAATGCAGTTACGGGTTGAAAAAGCTGATTTATTGCTATTTATTGAAGACATTCATTACGCATTTAAAGAGTTGGCCGAACAGAAAAAAATAAATTTTCGGGTCTATAGCGAAGTGGAGGATTTGATACTTTGGTTCGACTACGACAAATTGGATAAAATACTATTCAACCTGCTTTCCAACGCGTTCAAATTTACTCCTACAAATGGCGAGATTAGTATTTATATTGCCATCGTAAAACGGGATACTGAACAACCGTTTGTGCGAATAAGTGTTGAGGATAATGGAAAGGGAATTCCGGCTGCTGATAAGAATAAAATATTTGAACGTTTTTATCAAACATCAAATTCCTACAATCAGATAGGCTCTGGCGTTGGCCTTTCATTAACCAAAAATCTGGTAGAAATTCATCATGGGGAGATTACTTTTGAAAGTGAAGAAAACAAAGGAACTCTTTTTAATGTATTTTTGCCCTTATCAGAAGCAGCTTATGCCCAAGATGAAAAATTTGCCCCTGACATTTCCGGAACAAAGCAATACGTCCACATGGAACCTATTATAGGACATGAAAACGAAGAGGAGTTAGTTACAAAATCAAAAAACAATTCCGATAAAGCACATTCGATTTTAATTGTGGAGGATAATTATGATTTACGGAAATATATTGCCGAAGAATTATCGGAGTTATACCAAGTATTTGAGGCATCCAATGGAAAAGAGGGATTAAAAAAAGCCATTCAGCATTTGCCCGATCTTATAATAGCCGATGTGATGATGCCCGAAATGGATGGTTTGGAAATGACCACCAAAATTAAAAGCAATCTAATAATCAATCATATTCCGGTAATATTATTGACCGCCCGCAATTCTATTGAACAGCGCATTGAGGGAATTGAGCACGGTGCCGACTCCTATATTCCCAAGCCATTTCATCCAAGCCATTTAAAAGCGCGTATTAAAAAACTTATTGAATTGCGCCATGTACTGAAAGCGAAATACTCGTTACAACTGGAATCAAAAGAGGCTCCCATATTGCATACCGAGGATCCGTTTCTTCAAAAGATTACTGCATTAATTCTAAAAAATATTGACGACACAGAATTAAACATTGAGTCGGTGAGCAAAGACATAGGAATGAGCCGCGGGCATTTGTACCGCAAAATAAAGCTGTTGACCGATAAAAGTCCCAGCGAGTTTGTGCGGTTGGTGCGGCTGAACGAAGCAGCTCGGTTGTTGCTTAAAAAAGATAAGTCAGTAAGCGAAATCAGTTATTTGGTTGGTTTTAATTCCCCCTCTTATTTTACCATTTGTTTTAAAGAACACTTTGAGGTGGCTCCTTCGGATTTTGCCAACAGGGCGAATAAATAAATTATCTTGAACTAAGGTTGAAAAAGGAACTGCTTATAAAATATATTCACAATACTTTAATGAAAAGATGGGTAATTAGAATACTTAACGTGAGTTCGATGTAACCATAACTACAACAATACTTTCTTTGTTCTTTTTGACTGCCGCTCAAAAAGAACCAAAAAACCCACCACAATACCGAATGCGCTATTTCATTTTACCCGCAAGGCCAGTGCAAGAGGACATGAAATAGCTCATTCCGCGCCTATTGTGGACGGCCGGCCCGCCATATTTTCATAGCATAAAGCAGTGTTAACCCCAAAACGATGCATTCAAACATGTAACACATATTTACAGTTCCTTGCTTTCAAGATTATGCACTATATTATTCATTAAGGGTGCGGTAGGCAGGCGAAATATGGTGTGGAATTTAGATAATTCTTGAATCGCACAATTATTAATTGGAAACAACAGATGCTATTGATCTCATAAGATTAATCGAAGAGCTAATTGAATTATCTAAATTCGGAAATTTCGCTTGACTTTTGGTCCTTTTGGTCAAGCAAAAGGACAGAAATTAGAAAAGAAATAAGGTTCTTTACGTTCGACTTACAATTTTACACACATTTATTTTGTTAGGTCGAACTCACGTTACTTAGGTAATTTTAGAAAAATAACCCTTTTTACAATTCATTAATTCTATTGATAATTTCAGCCAATTGCTTATCGTTATTTAATTTCAGATGGTTTACATGCAACATTTCTTTAATGGCTTTATGCTTTTCTTTTGGGAAAAACGCCAGTAAATTGCGCTTGCGAGGCGTGAACTTTTGAAGCATATTGTTCTGCTTTATGTAATATTGAAATCTGGTGACAAATTTTTCCTCACCTTTTAGCAGGGTTACTTTGCGATAGCAATACACCGAAGTTATTCCTTCAGCAATTACTTCCAGATAAATATCGATTTTTTGAAACCCACTGGTATCAATATAATGAATAAATCGCATGCCTTCTTTTTCCATAGAGTTTTCAAAGGTAAACGATACTACTTTTCCCTTTATGACTATACCGGTTTTATAATCGGTTTCGCGCAACCATAGCAATTCGTCATTCCAACCATTATAGCGAATCATGCAATTAGGCACTCTGTACCCATTGCTAAAACAGATGGTTCCTTTGGTCCAATTGTTGTAAAATTGTTCTTTTTTCGATGGAAATTCATTTACATAAGTAGTGGCTACTACGGGAACGTTGCTTACCGTTTCAGGCAAGCCTGCACAAGCCTCGTTACTGGTTACTTGTGCCAAAAGGGTGTATCCCAGAACTAAAATTCCAAAAAGTATAACATATTTTTTTGCCATATAAATTATTCCATTGGTTGATTGTTTTTTCCTAAATGAATGGGTTGCTGATATAAAATAGATTCTCCCGTTTTGGTATTTCCATAAATGGTAAGCAAATACTTCTCACCGATATCTACTGGAGCTACTTTGAATGAAAAAGATTCATTTTGAGCTAAGTTCACATTAGGATTCCAATACACATCAGGCTCCACTACCGGACTATTCGGGTTATTACTTGCTGGCTGAAAAGCATCAGCATAAAAATTATTACCGTAATAATACCCAAAGGGCGACACCTCCTTAAGCGAAAAGTTTTTGTTTCGGGTAAAAATAGAAACCACACCCATATAAGTTAAATGCCCATAAAGAAGTTCAGAACTAAATATTTCAACACGTTCTATTTCTGCTGACGAAAAGTGCGCAACGGTATTCATATCCATAACCGGATTTCCATTGAGGCAGACCAACACATTTTCAAAAACCACCTGCTGTTGTTCTGTGATAATTCCCATTTTATAGCTATCGCCTTCCTTTTTAAACCTTACAGCCGGCAATATATTGTCAGCAATTTCTTTAAAATCGTTTAACGATTCAAAATCAGCAGGATAAATCACATAGGTGGGATTTAAGAAGAAATTATCAATGGTAAGATTACGATTTGGTTGGAGTTCAACATTGGTTTTAGGTGTAAAAATCCGGTTCACCAATTCCCTTTTTTGGAGTTGGAGTAAATACTCGTATTCATTGGTTTTCAAAGTATAACCCACGGTATCAAAAGAACCAAGCTGAGGCCTTTTTTGATCAATCTCCCAAACCACACTATCAAAACCCGGCGTGTTAAAACCCAGTTGGAGCAATAATTCTTTGTTATTCCAATTCGTATCCAGGGCAAAACAAAAATTGCCCTTTTCATCGGTTATGGAGTAGCGGAAACTCACCGATTGACCCGTAAACGAAATATAAACCGGCTGATTGCTGCAGGGAGCTCCATTTTTACCGAATACCTTACCCGAAAGAATGGTAAAGCCCTGTTCTACATCAAAATTCAAATAATCTTGATTACTTACTAGTTCCTTATATTTGGAAGCTTCAAGGGAAACCTGAGCTAACATATCGCTGAAAGGTGATATTTCAGTAATTGACACCGACATTTGAGCGGTAATACTTTCTTTTGCCAATGAAACACATAATTTAGTTGAACCAGTATAAGGAACCGAACTGGTATCCTGCTCCACTGTTACTTTGAGCAAATTGTTGTTTACAAATAAGGCGTTATTGCTGTCGGTATGTGTTGCTTCCGATGTATTTTTTACCAGGGAAATTTGTTGCATCGGCTCTAGTTGAATTTCCTGAATCAAAATAGGCGTTGAATAGGTACTTTTCAAAGCTTCAGCTCTGGAGCTGTTAGTATAAACATGCAAAAAATACAATCCATTCAATAAATTATCAGGTATTATAAACGCTCCATCTGCTTTATTGCCATTAACTTGGATTTTCCAATTGGTAACTGATTGGTTATTAATATCGGAGATATCAAAATATACGATTGTTCCCAAAGCCAACTTGTTCTTTTTATTTATTGGTTCACTAAGGTAAACTGCATATTTTAATAAAGAACCTCCTATAAAGACTTGTTTATTCAAATGTACGTTAACCTGCTGCGCATTGGCAATAAAGCCATTTGATAACAAGGCAGCTATCAGTAAGAATATTTTTGGAAGTTTTAATATATAATGAAATCTATTTTGCATAGTAATTCCCATAATTCAAATTAATAATTAAACACCTGATTTTCAGGAAAAACGGTATCAACAAATGTAGTGTCAACATAAAACCGTTTTGGATACCAGCCTCCTTTTATTACTGTGTCGTTATAAAAACGGCCTTGGTACGAGCGGTATCCAAACGATTCCTCCACATAAACGGCATAATACCGCCTGCTCACCGAAACCACATCGAACAAACCCAATACCGCACTGTTTGGTTCGGTTTCGGAATACATATTACCATACAATTGTTGCGGAATGGGGTCAAAAATTCTATCGGATGGATTCAGTTGTTCTTTTGCTTTTGAATAATAGTTGTAAGTTTCGGCAGAAGTGGTTATTAAATCAACGGGAAAAATCCATTCAATAAAGGTGTTGGAAGTATATTGCGAAAAGTTCCGACATTCGGGATCGGCTGGCAAAAAGATGGTATTCACAGTTAAATCGGCTGCACTGTTTTCCCATTTATCCGAAACATTTCCAATGTTCGGGAAATTAGTGTTTGAAACGCCTTCCAACACATCGTATAAAGTGTCGTAGGTAATTTTATAATTTAGTTGGTAGAATGTGCAATCAATCTGAAATCCGCCTTCACGGTGAACCCAATCTTGCGAGTGCACATAATAATCAGACATTGCCCGATAATACACATTCTCACGTTTAGGAGGGTTCATTTTCAAATATATAAATATTCCTTGCTCTGTTACTTTGTTAAAATTACCATTAAGGTCTTCTACAATAGTAACCTGTTGATTAAAATCGTAAAACACTTTATCAATACCAATGGTATCATTCAATATCATGGGTTCCGACTTTAGCAATGTACCATCGGGCATACGCACTTCAACAAAATAACCTGTGCCATAATTAAGCAATACTAAGTTTTTGTCGATACTATACCGTCCAGGTGTTAACTCAAGCAATTGGTATGATTCCTGAGTATCGGTATTAAGAAAAACCTGAGCTCCGGCAATGCGTTTCATCCGGTTGTTGTTATAGGGCATTGCATAATACAAATCGAAGCTTTGCAACCCATTTAAAGTGCTCAATACTCCATTTACCACAGGAATTTTTGCATTGGCGTCCAGATTATCATTTTCATAAGGTACCTGACATTGACTCAATGTAAGTGATATGAATACCATTGCAATAATTCCTGTTTTTACAAACAGGGAATTCCTAAAGCAGTTGTTTCGATTATTTATCCTCATTAAAACACAAAATTATAAGTTATGGTAGGGAATGGAACCCCTATTAAATACATTTGATACATACTAAAAACCTGATAATTGTTTTCAGGCCTTGGTGTATCGCGCTGGTATATTATAGAGTAAGCATTATCTCTTCCATAAATATTTAAGATGGCAAAATTCCAACTTCCTTTCCATTTCTTTTTCTTTTTAAGGCTTTCGTCAATGCTTATAGAAACATCGAGTCGATGATAGTCCGGAAGACGATATTTATTTCGATCGGAATAATAAACAAGCTGACTCTGCCCCAGATAATAGGTATATTCAGGCAAAGTTACAGGCCTTCCGGATGCAAAAGTGAAACTACTTCCAAAGCGTATCCGACGGTTTAACTGATATGAAAAACTCAAGTTAAGATCATGGGGTACATCGTATTGCGAAGGGTAAATCTGATTGTTATTGATGCGGTCAGAGAAATTAGCTCCATTGGTTTGCTTAAAAGCTCTGGCATAGGTATATGATATGCTTCCGGTAAGTTTACCCTGTGTCTTTTTTACCATCATTTCCAATCCATAATTTTTGCCGGTAGCCATTAGCAACTCCGTTTCAACATGCGGATTAAGCTCTAATTCTGCTCCATTACGGTATTCCGTAAGATTCTGTAATTTTTTATAATACCATTCAACCGATGCTTCGATGCCATTATTTAAGAAATTGCGATAATAACCTAAAGCCAGCTGATCAACTATGATGGGTTTTATGAAGGGATCGGCCAGTTTCCATATATCTTCGGGAGTGGTGATAGAAGTATAAGAGAGGAGGGCCAGGTATTGTTTGTTGCGGTTATAACTAAGTTTTACTGAGCTGATGGGATTGATTAAATACTTAAAAGAAGCGCGTGGTTCAATTCCCTGATAACTTGCCACCACTTCACCTGAATTAAAATTTGAAGTATCGGTAACACCAGTTGCTGCACTATTAGTTTCATAGGTATAAATGGTTTGATGCCCCATATATCGATACAGCGTGTATCGCAGCCCTGCCTGAAAGGAAAGATGGCTGCTTAATTTTACAGCTTCGTTAATAAATACTGAATATTCGTGACCTAATTCTTTTCGTATATTCAAATAATCAACTTGCGATTGACCAATGGGCTCTCTTTCACCAGGCCTAATCTGGTATTGAAGCACCTGTGCTCCCATGGTAATAGTTTGTTCGCTGAAGCCGGTATATTCAGCCATTATTTTCCCCGACAAGTAATTCACACTGGAATATACCACTTGTGCCGTAGTTGGTTCTTCATCCATAGTATTGGTTAAGGAATAGGAACTGTATGAACCGGAAAGTGTAGTGTTAAAACTTGGATTAAAAATGTGCTGCCAATTAGCTGAAAGCAACTGGTTGCCATATTGGTATGAAAAATCGTTGGCATACTTGAAATAATCGTAACTGCGATAGGCAAAAAGTGAAATGGGATTGTTTTTCAAGTTAATGCTTAGCATTCCATTCAAATCGTAAAACGAAGCAGAACTGTTTTGAAGATTATAGTCGGGCATTTTTGTAAGCAAATAATCGGAATAACTGGTACGTCCTCCCAATTTCAGCGATACCAGGTTTTTATATACAGGTATTTCAAACATCAAACGGCTGCTATATATTCCAATACCTCCTGTACCTTTGAATTTTTTAACTTCGCGCCCGTTAAAATTTATATCCATAACTGACGAAACACGCTCGCCATATTCTGGTGGGATATGCCCCTTATATAAAGCCACTGCAGTAACTGCATCAGGATTTACCGCCGAAAGCAAGCCCATAACATGTGAGGTATTGAATAAAGGACTATTTTCAAGTAAATACAAGTTTTGATCTTCGCCTCCGCCGCGCACATTAATGCCAGCACCAAATTCACCTACTGATTTTACGCCCGGCATGGTGGTAAAGCTTTTTATTATGTCGCGTTCACCTATCATCGAAGGTAAGTTTTTAATCGATTTGGCATCCAGTTCAACAATGCTCATTTGATCGCGGGTTACATTGCGATCCACTTTTTCCGACAAAATAACCACTTCGTTTATGGCGTGCGATTCCTCAAACAACTCAATATTAAAGGTTCCCGGTCCTAAAACTTTAATGTTTAACACTTGCCCTTCGTAGCCCACACTGGTAACTTTAAGCTGATACGTTCCCGATGGAACTTCAAAATAATAGTTCCCGTTTGAACCTGACACTCCATAAATACTGGTATTCAAAACTTGAACAGTGGAACCAACCAACGATTCTCCGTTTTTTCCGTCCAAAACAAAACCACTAATGCGATTTTTTGAATACTTGCCAATATCGCTTGGATTCCCAATAAGAATGAAATCCTTTATTAATTCCTGGTTATAACCTCCAAATAAATTGTTCATCGTTTTAAGGTGTACCGCCACTTGTTCCTTTGGAACTATATAAAAGTTATTGCCAATGGTAATACTTACTAATCCGGTTTTATCGAGAACTTTTTCAAGAATTGTATTAATGGTTTTTTCATTAAAAGAGCCGCTAAAAACAAGGTCTGTTAGCCATTCCGGCTGATAATAAATACGAACGCTCGATTTTACTTCCAGCTGCTTTATAACCTCTTTTAAAGGGGTATTGGTAAAGGACGCCGAAATTAACTTCGCCTTTATTTCCTGAGCATAAGTAGCATATATTGGAAACCCTAAAAAAAAGAGGATGAATAGGTATAGTAGTGACTGTTTTTTTATGAGCTTTTTTAACATATTAACTAGCTATTATAACCACTGGTTTTAACTTAGAATGCTATGTGCCAATAGTATTTTTTTATGAGCAAAATAACAGCATTAATTACCAATAGAATATAAAATATGTATCCGATCCTGACTATTCCTTTTAATCTAGTATCATTTATAAGAAATTTTTGCTTTATCGACGCGGGGTATAATTGGTTTTATGTTATTTAAAAACATTATTTCTTATTGCCGAAACTTAATTTACCTTTTATAAGTATTAACTATTTTTTTCAACTATTTGTATGCGTGTTTTTTAGGCCAATAAATGATACATAAGTAAAAGACTAATGATACATAGGTAAAAGTATTCGGTACATAACTTAAAGCATCGGGTACATAGTTGAAATAGAACTATTTTATTCTGATATACTTTTGCTAAGTAAAGTAAAAGTTTTTTCATGATTAGAGGTTTAGGTTTAGTAATGGTTTTGGCAACAGCTAATTTATTGCTTTCATGCAACTCGTTGAGCAATCAAATGAAAGAGAGCACGGTAAGTGATAAATTAGCTTCGCCAGAAGCTATTCAATTAGTAAGCAAAATTGCTGTCAATGCTCAAAAAGGAGTAATGATAGGTCATCAGGATGCACTGGCTTATGGAATGGGATGGAAAGGTGAAAACTTCCGCAGCGATATTAATGATGCATGTGGCGATTTCCCGGCAGTTTATGGTTGGGATTTAGGTCATATAGCCGATTCGGTAAATATTGACAGTGTTCCATTCTCGAAAATGAAAACCTGGGCCGTTGAAGTATACCAAAGAGGCGG